>NZ_AZQX01000241.1:0-22996 GCF_000568385.1 Halomonas sp. BC04 | reverse complement strand
CTCCCGGGCGACGACCCTGGCGATGGTATTCAAACTGCTCCAGGCCGCCCAGAAACGCTGGAGACGCCTCAAGCACTTCCAGAAGCTGGAGCTGGTCGTAAACAACGTCAAGTTCGAGGACGGAGAGCAGGTAACCGATCAATCAGACAGGAACGCGGCCTGACCGCCATCCACCAGATTTGACGATAACTCGAGACTCTCACGCCACAAATGCTGCTCCTGACGGTCGGTGGCGGCAACACGGGACTTCACGATGCACAATCAGCGCCCTCATGAATAAGGCGGGGTAAGGTAAATTGCTCAGCTGCCCAAGCAAGTGCCTGGAACACTTTCTGAAGATGGGAACGCGGCTCGGCACTCGGATGGATTGTTTTTTGTACCGTTCAACGTCTGCTCAACACTCATCTTGGTGAGCTCAGGGCTGCACCATTCGAGCTTTTGAGTGCTCTCAGCTTTGGAGTTTTCCATATTGTCACCCTCTAATTTACAGAGACTCCCCCTGCAGGCGCACTCCGAGGAGTACAGTGAAAGTTTAGTCAATCAAGTGTAACTGTAGCAACACAATATAATACTGGATTATTTACTCTAGAGTGTGTGAGATTTCTCATACCAGGCTGTGTTGTAGCTACAGCGCCAGTTGGTCGAGTGAGTGGGCTCTAGCGCGTCAATCTGGATGAGAAGCCAGCGAGAAGCTGGATGACACGCCCGACGTGTTCACCGTCGAGCGCCATTTCCGCGGCAAGTGATCTACGATGCGTGCAAGCCGCCGATCCAGGCACCGATGACGGTGCAGGTGATCTCCGGCCGCTTACGGACACCCTGCCACGCTGGTGAGAGCTCAAGCCCACCAATATGGCGCATTGATGCAGGAGTGGGGTGACAAGGAGTCTATCCCATTGCTTATCCACAATAAAATTCCATGGTCAACATTCGACCCCTCGGTAGTGATAAGCCTGCCGGCTGAACAACTCGCAGTACATGCCTTGTTGCCTTATTAACTCGTCGTGAGTTCCTTGCTCACGTATCATACCTTGGTCCAGCACATAGATGTAATCCGCCATGCGCACGGTCGACAGACGATGGCTGATCACCAGGGCGGCTCGATGGTCGATGCGCTCCCTGAAGTTCTCGAACAGTTCGAACTCCGCGCCCGGGTCCAAGGCGCTGGTCGGCTCATCGAGAATGATCACGTTGGAACGGTGGATGAAGGCGCGTGCCATGGCGACTTTCTGCCACTGGCCGATGCTGATCTCCTGGCCATCGTCGAACATGCGGGTCAAGGGGGTATCGTAACCGGCCGCAAGCCCCTGAATGAACGGATCAGCACCGGCCTTGACTGCCGCCTCCTCGACCGACGGCGTATCGATGGGCTGGCGAATATCACCGAACCGGATATTCTCCCGTACCGTGGCTGCATAACAGCCATAGTCCTGGAAGATCACACTGAACACTCGTCGGTACTCCTCCAGGCCATACTCACGAATGTCGACACCGTCCAGGATGATCCGGCCCGATGTCGGATCGTAGAGCCGACAAAGCAACTTGATCAGCGACGTCTTGCCCGACCCATTGGCACCAACCAAGGCGACGATCTGCCCAGGGCGAATACTCAGATCGATATTGTGCAATACTGGCTTGTCGGTGCCGGGGTAGTGAAACCCCACCTGCTCGAAACGAATGCCTTCACGCAGTTGATCTGGCACCGCCATTGGGTCTTCCGGATCGGCAATTGCCGGGCGGATATCGAGAAACTCGAATAGCAACCCGACGTACAGGTGATCCTCGTAGAGCTTGGCAATCTGTTGCACCAGTTCCTGCCCCATGGACTGGGCACGCTGGAAGATCAGCAGAAACAGCACCAGGTCGCCAACGCTGTTGAGCCCTTCCGATGTCTGCCAAGCGAGATACGCCAAGGCACTGAAGAAGGCTATAGTAGCGATGCTTCCCACCGCCAGCTCGACCCGCGTCCGCCGCTGGCTAATGCGCATGCGCTCGCGGCGAATCACGCCACGTAGATCGGAATAACTCTTTCTCAGGTAGTCACCCAGCTGATTGAGACGTAGCTCTTTGGCATGGATATCGGAGGTCATCAGCCAGTCAAGATAGCCGGCCCGGCGCTCCATCTGGGTGCGCTGGCGCTGCCAGTCATAAAGGCAGCGGGTGAAGTGAATCCGGACCAGTAGCGCCGGCACGATGGCAATCAGCAATACCGGTAGCAATAGCCAGTTGATGGTGATAATCAGCACCACGATCGCCGCAAGCATCAGGCTATTTTTGATCAGCATCATCAGGTTGCCGACGACCTGGACCGGGCGCTGGTTGCCTGTTTGGCGGGCCCGTTGTAGCGTATCGTAGTAGCGTGGGCTTTCGTAGAATGCCAGATCGGCGCACACCGCTCGGGCGTGGATTTCCCGGTCGATATGGTCGGCCACCAGAAGCCCCTGAGCTTCCCTCGCCAAGCTGGACATGGCGCGGGCGGCAAGAAAGGCCAGCGTACAGCCCCCGGTCAGGGCCACGTACCGCAATACCGGCCCCACGCCTTGGGCGACCGTATCACCGCCGAGCAGCTCGGTGACCACATCCACCAGCTGCTTGAGCAAGAATAGTACGGCCAAACCGAAGGCCACCTCCAATGCCATCAACAGGGTGCTCAACAGCGTCCACTTGCGACTGCTTAACCATAGCAGCGGTACAATACGACGCAGGGTCAGCAGCGGTGCAAGTACCTTATCGGCCTGGATCATAAGTGCTCGCATAATAGGAGGGTCATTTGTAAGCGAACGGCGAACACCGCTTGCAAGTGATCAAGCGTTGTGCTGCCAGTTCTGGGGCACCCGAGTTCGATAGATAAAAGCATAATCCACTGCTTTATCTGAAAACACGTTTTCAAAATTGGCACTACTAGCGTGATGCGGTAGGTGCCGGCAAGCCGATGGCCTCGAAGAGATCGTATTGTTCAGGCTTCAATTTGGTCAGGCCGCTCGCCGTCTCACGACGGTGAAGCGTGATCTGATGGAATTGGATCTTGCGGACAATTTCCAACGCCCGCGTCGGCGACAGCGGATGATCGCTGGCCTTCAGTCGCACCCTCAGCACCCGGTAAAGCACCAGTGCGAGGAAGCAGATCAGTGCATGCGCTCGGATGTGATCCGGTAGCCGGTGGTAGACCGGCGCGATCTCGATGTCGCTCTTCAGCACCCGGAAGCCGCGTTCGACTTCAGCCAGAATCCGGTAACGCTCCACGATCTGCGGTGGCTCGTGAGAGGCCATGTTGGTGACCAGCAGCAGCTTGCCATCCAACATCCTGGCTCGGTCGAGCGCTCGCCGATCCAACACGTAGTTGAACGTCTCGGCGGTCAGATCAACCTTGAGAATATGGCTGAGGTGAGCGTCAGTGACGGCCTTGTAGAACCTGTCCTCGTACTCTGGCCTGTTTCCGCAATTGTAGAGGGTTGCCGCCGAGATGCCTTCCTGCTCGGCGAGTTCCGGGATGGTCAAGCTCATGGGCGGTGCCATCTTCTGAAGGATGGCTTCCTTACGTTCCGGGGAGTAACGCACGTTGATCACCTCTCAATCCGTTTAGGGTCGAGTAGCCCGAGGGAACTGCCCCCTCAGGTCCTCACAGAACCAATGGAATGGAGTCATCCCCACCTTACCTCCGGCAACGTTGCGCCACACTGTGAGGTGAGAGGGCCACTGCCCTGCCCACGGCTAAGGAGCGCTTCCCATGACCATTTCACGCGTTGGTTTCGATATTGCCAAGTCGGTCTTCCATGTTCACGGTGTCAAGCTAGTGTGCCGTCCCAGAAATAAGCGAGCTAATTCGCTTGACCTTTTCGAGAATGGAGTCGGCAGTAGCTGTCCAGATAAATGGTGAAGCGTGCTCGTTGTAGTGGTCGGCGAAGTATTCGATCTTGTTCACGAGGTCCTTAACACTGGAAAACGAGCCGCGGCGGATGGCCTTCTCGGTGATGATGCCGAACCAACGCTCGACTTGATTAAGCCATGACGCGTAGGTCGGGGTGTAGTGAATGTGGTAGCGCGGTCGCTTGGCGAGCCATGCTTTAACCTTGGCGTGCTTGTGGGTGGCGTAGTTGTCGACGATGAGATGTATATCGAGATCGTCGGGCACGTTCGCATCAATATGACGTAAGAACGCGAGGAATTCCTGATGTCGATGGCGTTTCTTGCATTGTGTGATGACCTCTCCGCTCGCGATGTCCAGGGCGGCAAACAGCGTGGTGGTGCCATGTCGGACGTAATCATGGGTGACACCCTCGACATAGCCCAGTCCCATGGGCAGCACCGGTTGGGTACGGTCCAGTGCCTGTACTTGGGACTTCTCATCGACGCACAAGACCATAGCGTGGTCCGGCGGATTGAGGTACAGCCCGACGATGTCGCGCACTTTTTCGACGAAGAAGGGGTCGGTGGAGAGCTTGAAGTGGCGTTGACGGTGCGGCTGGACGCCAAAGAGATTGAACCAACGCTGGACGGTGCTTTTGGACACGCCCGTTTCCTCGGCCATGGTGCGTACGCTCCAATGCGTACCATCGGGCGGTTCCGTCTGGAGCGCCCGATTGATGACCTCGGCTACCTGCTCATCCTCATACGACCGGGGACGTCCACTTCTCAGCTCGTCATGCAAGCCCTCGATACCGAATTCGATGTACCGTTTGCGCCATTTCCCGACGGTGTTCGAGCTATGGTGACTTCTGGTGTACGGGAGGAGGTAGAAAAGGTGGCGTATCCTGTTGATTGATCACGACCAAGATCTCAATCAACAGAGTGGATACGCCATGACCGATTCTACCCTCCGGGCTCTTTCACAACCAGAACCCCAGGCCGCTGACCCGCTGCACGAGCTGCTGCGCCAAGCGCCCGTGACCTGATCGCCAAGGCCGTCGAGGCTGAGCTAGCCACCTTCCTGTCGCAGTATGTCGATCAGCGGCTCGACGATGGCCGCCAGGCCGTGGTTCGCAACGGCTACCTGCCCGAGCGCACGGTCCAGACCGGGATCGGGGATGTCAGCGTACAGGTGCCCAAGGTGCGTGACCGCAGCGGCGGTGGCACCCGCTTCAACAGTAGCCTGCTGCCACCCTACCTGAAGCGGGCCCGCAGCATCGAAGAACTGATCCCCTGGCTCTACTTGAAGGGGGTCTCCACCGGCGACTACCAGGAGGCCCTGGCGGCGCTGCTGGGCGACCAGGCCAAGGGGCTGTCGGCCAACACGGTGTCACGGCTCAAGAAGCAGTGGGAAGACGAGCATACCGAGTGGCGGCAGCGGGACCTGGCAGATCGGCGCTACGTCTACTGGTGGGCCGATGGTGTGTACAGCAACGTGCGCATGGATGACCGCCTATGCCTGCTGGTAATCATCGGGGTCACCGAGCAGGGCCGCAAAGAACTGGTGGCCGTCGAAGACGGCTTCCGCGAGTCGGCAGACAGCTGGGAGACCTTGCTGACAGGCCTGCGAGAGCGCGGCCTGACCCAGGCCCCCAAACTGGCGGTGGGCGATGGTGCCATGGGGTTCTGGGCGGCCCTGGGCAAGATCTATCCGGAGACCGATCATCAGCGCTGCTGGGTTCATAAAACTGCTAACGTACTGAACAAGCTGCCGAAGTCCGTGCAGCCCAAGGTAAAGGCCGACCTCCATGACATCTGGATGGCCGAAACCCGCGACGGAGCGCACAAGGCTTTCGATCGCACCCTGAAACGCTTCGAGGCCAAGTACCCCAAGGCGATGGAGTGCCTGGCCAAGGATCGGGAAGAGCTGCTGGCGTTCTACGACTACCCGGCAGAGCACTGGGTGCACATCCGCACCACCAACCCGATCGAGTCGACCTTCGCCACGGTCCGTCTGAGAACAAAGCGCAGCCGGAACTGCGGCTCCCGGGCGACGACCCTGGCGATGGTATTCAAACTGCTCCAGGCCGCCCAGAAACGCTGGAGACGCCTCAAGCACTTCCAGAAGCTGGAGCTGGTCGTAAACAACGTCAAGTTCGAGGACGGAGAGCAGGTAACCGATCAATCAGACAGGAACGCGGCCTGACCGCCATCCACCAGATTTGACGATAACTCGTGAAGACCACCGCCAGTGCCCAGAGGTTTTTCCTCGTAGACGTAGTTAAGGCGGTAAGACGGTGCAAGTTCCTCGAAGTAGGCCTGGATCAGTTTCGACTTGTAATTTACCGAGATATAGAAATCGTCGACACCGCATTCGACGAAGGAGTCGATAATCACCTCGATCGCCGTCTTCTCCCCGACCGGATGAGTGGCTTGGGCAGCACGCTGGTGAAGGGGGCGAGCCGGGTGCCCTTGCCACCGGCCATGACCACGACCGGCAGGTTCAGCGACATCCTCTTTCGACTCTCCTCACCCTGCTGGAACAGGCTATCCCAGAACAGCACATCGATAATACGACCGGCATCATCCAGTACGGGCACCGAAGTGATCTTGTGTGTGGCCATGACGCTTTTGACGTCTAAGAAGTTATAACCGGCCGTGGTGGAATAGGGGATGCGGTTGCAGACCTCACCGACCAACCCGTCCAGATCGCCTCCTCCGAGGATCCAGCGGCGCACGTCACCGTCCGTCAGAGAGCCGTACAACCGGCTATCCCCGGTGGTCACATAGAGGATCTTGCACCTGGTTTCCTCTAACTGATGCAACGCTTCCAGAACCTTTCTCTGATCGTCGATCAAGAGTGACTCAAACATCGGACTCCCCCTCTCAGTCGTTCCCGACTGCAAAAGTTAAATCGATGAACCCCTTTTTCACCAACCCCACCGTGAGAGGAATGGCCTTCAGGGTGTCCTTGATGCGTCGTGAGGTCCCACCGTCGCCAAACCTATCGTAGGGGTTGTGAAGATCGGCAAGTTGCGCACGGAATTCCGGGCTCAAGGCCCGCTCGATGCCGTGACGGATTACCGTGGCGCTATTGCTCACCGAGATAACGTTGCCTGCTGCGAGGCGGCCTTCCTGGCGCGATCCCACATTCAATACGGGCAATCGAAATGACGGCGCTTCGACCAGTCCGCTCGAGGAGTTTCCAATCATCAGGTCGAGGTGTCGCAGGCAACCATGGAAGACACGCTGCCCCAGGTTGGCGAACAGCCGGCTGCGCTCGGGGTGGGCGGCACACCACTGACCCAGGTGCGCATTGATGGCACGTCCCTGTGTGTCAGCATTGGCCTTGGAGAAGACGACCTGCAAGTTTTCGTAGTTCTCGAGCGCTTCCAGCAACTCAGCGACCTGGGAGCGCAAGCCGAAATGAGGCTCACTGGTCACCGGATGATAAGTAACGATAGCCGTGGGACGGTCAAGTGGCATGCCCAGGATCTCGACCAACGCCTCGCGACTGAACGGCTCACTGCGATGAAGATGATCCAGCCCCGGAGCACCGTAGTTGAAGACCCGCTCAGGCGCCTCGCCCATCTGCAGGATGCGCCGACGATAGGGGGCGGTGGTAGGAAAATGGATATTGGCGAGCTTGGTGACGGCATGCCGGAAATATTCGTCCAGGGCGCCCCGGCTGGTCTCTCCACCGTGCAGATGAACGAGAGGAATGCCATGTACCACCGCAGCGAGCGCAGCCGGCACGATCTCGAATCGGTCTCCCAACAGCACCACCAGGTCGGGACGATCTTCGGCCAGGGCGTCTCCATAGGCCAGCATGGCCAGGCCCATGGCCTTGGTCATCGCCGTGCGGCTGTCTGAGGACAACAGTACCTCCAGGCGACGGTGGATGCGGAAGCCGTCACGCTCAATCTCGACAACCGTATAGCCGAACTCGGGGGACAGATGAGTACCACTCACCGCCAACATCAACTCCAGTTCAGGGTCCTCATCAATCTCTCGCAGTAGCCAATAAAGCAGGCCGTAATCCGCGCGGGTCGTCGATAATACCCAGATACGACGTACCTTCATGTCAGGTCTTCCCAGTCGAGGAGCTCATCGACGTCGATCGCCCGGGCGGCCCGGCGACCGATCACGGCGTTGAGCAAACTCGGCGATAGACCGGACCCAGGTCGCTTCAGGCTAAATGGCCAAGGGTGATAACTTCGCCCTCGGAGATGGGGCATTGGACTGTGATGCTCTTACGCACCACATCAAGGTTGGGCCGCTCGCAGGGGGCAGGCCGCTTGCGCCCATTGCCGCGGGCACTTTCAACATGCCGGATGGCCGTCACCATGCGCTGGAAGTCGTCGGGGGCCAGGGAGGCGGCGTGGTCTGGTCCCGGTAGCCGGGTATCGAGAGTGAAATGCTTTTCAATGATGGCGGCGCCCATTGCCACCGCAGCGATGGAGATCTCGGTGCCCGCGGTGTGGTCGGAATACCCCACCTTCACACCGAAGGCATCGGCAAGTGTGCGCATGGCCGACAGGTTCACCTGAGAATATGGTGCCGGATATTCGGTCACGCAATGTAGTACCGTTATCTCGCCAGCGCCGGCCATTTCAAGCCGTTGCAATGCCACCTCTACGTCTGCCAAATAACACATCCCGGTCGACAGAATTACCGGCTTGCCGAATGCACCGATGCTGTCCAATAGCGGCCAATTGGTAATCTCTCCCGATGGAATCTTGAATAGCCGCATGCCGAGGCCATTGAGAAAAATGGCGCTTTCCACATCGAAGGCACTGGAGAGAAACTCAATGCCATGCTGATTGCAATGGGCATTGAGTCTCATGAAGTCATCGTCAGTTAGCTCCAGTGCCTTCAGCATGCCATATTGGCCATTAGAGTCCAGTACAGCTTCGCACTGGTAGGCTGCCTTGGCCGCGTGCTTGGTCACCAGAGTATCAGCCTTGAAAGTCTGAAACTTGACGGCATCAGCCCCGCAACGTTTGGCGGCATCAACCAGTTCTATGGCCATCTCCAGCGAACCGTTGTGATTGACGCCAGCCTCGGCGATCACGAAGGTGGCGGACGGCTCTATCATGCGATTCTCCTGGCAGGGGTGCCGATATAAGTGCCCGGCGTGTCGATATCGTGAACCACAGTGGCACCGGCACCGATCAAGCAGTTGGCGCAGACCCGCACTCCGTGTATGAGACTGGCCCCGGTGCCGATCATGCAGCGATCTCCTACCTCGACACCACCGCTAAGGGTCGCTCCTGGTGCCACATGCACGTCGTCACCGAGCATGCAATCGTGATCGATTGTTGCATTGGTGTTGACGATGCATACACGCCCCAGGCGGCTACCGGTGACGACGATCGCCCCATCCAGCACCACCGTTCCATCACCGAGCGTGACATCGTCATGGACCTGCGCCTGGCGCATCACTAGGGCAGGTAACTGGAAACCAAGATCTAGTAGACGGTCCACCAGCCAGCTGCGAGGCGACTCGGCAATCACCTTGCCTATACCCAGCGCGGCCTGGCAGGGCAATTGTGGTTTCAGCTCTACCAGCGAGGCATCGCTCCCCAGAAAAGGTACGCCCCGTACCGGCCCAGCATCCTCCAGTGCCGTGTAGCCACGTACCGTATGCCCCAGGGCCTGCAATCCATGGATGAGAACACGGGCATGGCCACCACCACCCAGCACGAAGAAGTCACTCACGAGTCGGTATCCTGATCGGATGAGTCAATCATCAGAGGTTGTACTGGTGGGACTTGTAGTGCGACAGGTTGTCCGGCCAGATGAACCAGTCGATCGTCTTTTCCAGCCCCCGGCTCAGACCCGCCATACCGCTATATTCGGGCACATGGCCCAGCCAGCTCTCCGCCCGGGTCGTGTCGGCCCAGAGCCGCTCGACCTCACTCCTGGCCGGGCGCAGCCGCTGCTCGTCGATCTCGAAGGTGACTTCCGCGCCCATCAGGTCGGCAATCAATTGCGCTGTTTCACCGATGCTGACTTCGAAGCCACTGCCGACATTGATGACTTGCCCCACGGCATCATCGCACTCGGCGACCCGGATGAAGCCGGCCACCGTGTCGTCGACGTAGCTGAAATCGCGGGTCGGATACAGCGCACCGAGTCGTAGCCGACGGGTGCCGGCAGCGATCTGGGTGATGATGGTCGGGATCACCGCTCTTGCCGACTGGCGTGGCCCATAGGTATTGAAGGGGCGAATTAGTGAAACCGGAGTCGAGAAGGAGCGATGGAACGACAACGCCAGCTGATCGGCGCCGATCTTGGACGCCGAATAGGGGGATTGCCCCTGCAGCGGATGCGATTCGTCGATCGGCACCGTGATCGCCGTGCCATACACTTCACTGGTCGAGGTATGCACCACCCGTTCGATGCCCAGCTCCCTTGCCGCCTGCAGGATGTTGAGCGTGCCCTTGATGTTGGTATCGACATACGTTTCCGGTGAATGGTAGGAGTACGGAATCGCGATCAGCGCCGCCAAGTGGAACACCACATCGCATCCCTGCATCGCCTGCTTGACGCCGTAGGGATCACGCACATCCCCAGCGAAAACCTCGATGGCTTCCCGAGTCGTGGCGTCGCAGCGGTCCAGCCATCCCCAGCTATTGAATGCGTTGTACATTACGAAAGCTCGAACCGCATGTCCCTGCCGAACTAAACACTCCACTAGATGCGAGCCAATGAAGCCATCTGCACCGGTTACCAGAATCCGCTTGTTCGTCAATTCCAAGACCATTTCCTCAAGAGTTTTGCGCCATCCCTAGCTGATCAGATAGATGTCATCACATGGTTTTACGGTCGCCAGACAGTGGGCAACCAGTACGATAGTCTTGAGTCTGGAAAAATTATGGGCCTCCATGATGATGCGTTCGGTGATTCTTAACTTACCAAGACGCTGGCAATTAATGACTAACTCTAGGAAACCAGGCAGCAAGGATTTAAAGCCATCCTTGAATTACATTTTCCATAACAGGACTATTTTCATATACATCTGATTTTATTCTCATTCCAATCAGTTTTTTAAGATATTTTGCGGGCATTCCATGCCCCGGCCTCACACTCTTCACTGCGTCTTCGGTGATGATAGCACCCGCCTTCAGGTCCTTGACGAAGTACAGCGAGCGGCGGAACTGGACATTGCCCTGCTCGCTGGACTTCATACCATAGTCCACCTTGCCGAGTGCCTGCCAGGCGGTTTTAGCGTCGCGGCAAAGTGCAGCCAGGTCTCGCGGCTCCAGCGAAAAGCTGTCATCCGGGCCACCGCCATTGCGGTCGAGTGTGAAGTGCTTTTCGATCAGGCTGGCACCCAGCGCCACGCTGGTGATGGCCGTGGTGTTGTCGATGGTGTGATCGGAGAGCCCCGTCACCAGGCCGAAACGCTCGATCATATCGGGGATGGTGCGCAGGTTGTAGTCTTCCGCCGGTGCCGGGTAACCGCTGACGCAGTGCAGGATGGCCAGTTGCTCACAGCCGGCGCCGCGGGCGGCATCGATCGCTTCCTGGATCTCCTCGGCGTCGGCCATGCCGGTGGAGATGATCATCGGCTTGCCGGTCCGGGCGACGTATTCGATCAGTGGCAGGTCGATGGCCTCGAACGAGGCAATTTTGTAGGCTGGGGCGCCCAGCTCCTCGAGCAGGTCGACGGCAGTGGTGTCGAACGGCGAACTGAAAGTAGTGATGCCGATCTTACGTGCATGTTCGAACAGCGGTTGATGCCATTCCCAAGGCGTGTGGGCTACTTCGTAAAGTTCGAATAGAGTACGGCCATCCCACAAGCCGCCCTTGATGCGGAACTCTTCCCGATCGCAGTCGAGAGTGATGGTGTCGGGCCGGTATGTCTGCAATTTGACGGCATCGGCGCCGGCCTTCTTGGCTTCCTCAATGATTCGAAGTGCATTCTCAAGCTTGCCATTGTGATTAGCAGACATTTCAGCAATTATATAAGGGGAGCACTCCCTTCCGATAAACCTCCCATCTATTTTAATATTAAGCAACATGACATATATCCTCATACCTAGATGACTCAATAAAAAAATATCCAGCTGAATCCATCAATGAGCTCTGCTTATCCTGAATAGAATCTTTTAACCAAGTAACATCTGAGACAAAAAACCTCTTATCTTTAATTAACTTATCATACAGGTCAATATCCGAATCACTATACAAGTGCTTTAAAACAGCGTAGGAATTTTTCTCATTTTCCGAGCTTACGTCAAGTCCTTCGTAAGCTTTCAACATCATATTAGAGTAATCAGCTCCAAAAGCATGGGCAATTAATTCATGTCGCCATCCACCCATTCTGGTAGCCAGCTCAATGATATATACCTGGCCATCCTCTGCAACGCGAATTTCCACATGACATGCTCCAACAAAGACTCCAAAAGAATCAAGAGTTTTATATACCGCACAATAAACCTCATCCCTTTTATTAAGACTAAGTTGTGCGGGGAATATAACGTGTGTTTCCGCAAAAAAAGGTTTAGAGCCAAAATACTCTCGAGCAACACCTACAATCACATGTTTTCCATTTGATGATATAGTTTCAACACTATACTGAGCTCCCTCTACATACTCCTCAATTAAAGCAGCACCATCTTTAGATAGCATGGATGCGTCAGACAATGATTTATGCAGCTCCAACTCTGAATATATCATACGCACGCCGCGTCCAGCTGAGCTTTGAGAAGGCTTAACTATAATCGGGTACCTCAAGGCTTTTGAAATATTCAACTTCTTGTCTTGATATATACCTAACAATTCCGGCGTATTCACCCCACATCTTGTCAAGCGCTCCTTCATTGCATATTTATTTATAGCATCATGAACTGTCTTGAATGAATTATAGGGAATGCCCATATTATTACAGACCTGTGCAGCAGCAAGATTTCCCACCTCACTCGCAGCAGTCACTATTAATTTTGGGCGATAATCTTTTGCGTAACTCTCGAGCAAACTTACGTTTGAAAAATCTATGTTTATAAAAGAGCCACACTTAGATGCTAAAGCGCAATGAGAATCCCCATCCACAACAACACTTGTATACCTGCTGTTCACAACATCGAGAAGAGATTTCTGGAGCGGGCTACCACCTAAAATAAAAACACAATCGTTCATATGCTGCCCCCATGCGCCCAAGTTAATTACCACTCACTTTCTGCATTATACATAAGCAGCAGAACGAACTTTTTACGTCACGTCATTTCTAATTCTCTACCAGACTTAGAAAGGCTACACTTATTACTCAATAAGATAACACTTTTCTTGCAATGTTTACTGACCCAAATCGATCAACGGTACTTAGAGCGTTAGCAGAAAGACTTGCTCTTTTATTTTCACAACTTATTAAAATTTCAAGGAACTTGTTTAAGAACATCTCAATATCGCCTGCCTCAAGATGCAAAATGGCCTTTCTTTTAGCTAGGTATTTAGCTGTAGATATTTGATCATCGACTATAGATATCCCGATAGTAGGAACACCCAGCGAACAGGATTCTAAAACCATAGTGCCACAAGAAAGTATTGAAAACTCTGACTCTAACAGTATGTCAGAAATTCTTGACGGCGATCTTAAAATATTAACATGGACACTTGTGGAATAGGCAATCCCATATAGAGCACTCTCTAAATCATCATCACATGCAGAGCCAATGATTACCTTGACGCCTTTATCAACTTGATTTTTTTCAAAGAAATTACATACAATATTGAGAACACTCCCTGTTATATAAAAAGGGTCACTTCCACCCATAGATATACATACAGACCCTTTCCTTTCCACATCCCAAGATTTGGCATGCATAAACTCTGAACGTAGTATTACATTATCACCACCAATAAAGTCAAACTCTCTCAAAACAAGGCTTTTATAGTCTTCCTTGTCATTAACCATTGACTGATCAATCAATATATCACAATCGTGCCTTCTATTAGCCAAGTCGTCAATCACGACAAGCTTTTTTGTAAAAGGACTAATCATCCTTTCCCAAGAAGCTGATAGCGAATAATGATCAACCACAACAACATCTATATTTAATTCCTTTATAATACTCAAAACATAATTAGCATCTTGTTCTTCGGAGTACAAAATCCAGCTCTTGTGGATTATGGTTTTCGTGGCAATCTCCTTACCAGGAAGAATAAAAGCTTTATACCCATTATCTATGACAAGGTGGTGAGCACTACCGGCATGAGAACAACAAACAAAAAACACTTGTGCTCCTTTAAGCACTAACTGCTCTGCTAAAGCCAAACAACGCATCATATGGCCAAGTCCAATTTCACTCGAAGAGTCAACACGGAATAATACGTACATTATTTATCCATGACATTAGTCAGGACTCCACTCAGGAGCATAGCGATACGAGCCTTATTCTTCGGAGCTGCTTGCATTGCCATGGATCACCTTGTCCTCAGTTTACCGTCTTAATGGGGTGTCCATTGTAATGGGCAAGATCACAATTTTCTTGTTACTGCTTCTCCATCAGGAACCAAGTACTGTCATTCAGTGGAAAACCGGGATCGCGATGATAAACGAAACCATAGTCGATCAAAGACAAGTCAGAAAATTTATCGAGGATTTCCCCGGCAAAATCCCGTTTAAAGAACTTTCCTGTGTGGCCCCGGTAATTAACCTCCGTTGGTTTTGGATTATAGCATTCGGAAACAAGCAGATAGCGTGAAGAAGCTCGGTGCATGAGTTCATAAACGATTGGCAACTTTTCAGGGTTGATGTGGATCAGAACGCCTTTGGTGAACACTAGATCCCAAGTTACACTTGGTTGAAACTCAAGGATTGAGCTTACATATAAGTCAACGCCTGGAATGTTAGACTGCAACTCCGAGGCTGCTTTCTCGTTTATCTCAACCGCCGATAGCTTGGCGGTGGGAAGCAAGTAACGGAGCGCCACCAAGTTCAGGCCAATATTTGAACCGAGTTCTAAAATATCTTGCACTTTCTCTGTGCGGGCGAGGGCTTTGCTAAAGAAGGCCGTTTTGGAAGCAACTAAACCCGCCCCCCTGTTTCTATCGATGTATTCGTTTCCGAAGTCGCCTTCCCAGAAAACCTCCTGCTCTGTGGTATGTGTCATATTAGTTCCCCTGGCTGATTTTTTATATAGAGCGCTCGGCTAATACGCCGCGAGTGAAGCTGAGCGAAGAAAATTAGAGCTATTCCCTTTAAATGTTTCCAGGAAGGTGAAATGGTTCTAGTGCAAAAATTACCGACAAATAAAAGGTTACGAACCTTATAAGTATATTCATTTTAGAGAAAAACACCTACTTACAATTTTATAGACTGATTGCAACTAGCATCCTCAGCAATAGCGGTTTCGATAGAAGCCTGGTCAGATATCAACCCTTTACATTGGACGCATCATTTTCTTGACTATTTTTAATTAATCATTTACTAGAAATTTCCGCCTGCATGGCACGAAACAACCACTCAGCACGCTGCCAGTCTTCTAGAGTATCGATATCTTGGACACGGTAAGTAGGTAGAAACACGGGCACAGCAGCGTCAGAGAATAGTATAGCTCCCTCGCACCAGGCATCGGCACGTCCCCAGTAGAACTGGCCGGCATCATGCCAGGCGTCTTCGAGATCCTGTGAGCGGGTGGCGAAATACTCGGGCTGGAACATACTTACCCTACCCTCAGGAGTGATTCGGATGGCGCGCTGGATGGGAAAAACGTAATTCGTCACAGAGAAAGCGAAGTCGGCACCAGTGTCCAGCAAAGCACGCCGGCCCCGGCAAAGGTCTCCGGGCTGGACGAACGGTGCTGTGGCATGCAGGCAGCAAACCTGATCCGGAAGACTACCTTGGTCTCGCAACCATTGCACCGCATGGGCAATAACCGGCATGGTACCTGTATGATCATTCGACAACTCGGCCGGGCGCATAAACGGCACCTCTGCTCCCTCCTCCCTTGCTACGTCTGCGATTTCGCGATCATCGGTGGAGACCATGATCCGGTCAAAGCAGCCGCTTGCCCGCGCCGCCTCAATCGACCAGGCGATTATCGGCTTGCCACAGAAGAGCTTGATATTCTTGTGTGGAATGCGTTTGCTACCACCCCGAGCGGGGATAATCGCTACGTTCATATTTTCTCCATGGCGTGCTTCACAGCTTTGACGACTTCATCTTGCTGCGTCTCGCTTAGAGTGGGGTACATCGGCAGACTAATGGCCTCGGCGTAGTAGCGTTCCGCCTCGGGAAAATCGCCAACCTGAAACCCCATGGCCTGGTAGTGCGGCTGGCTGTGCACCGGAATGTAGTGCACGTTCACGCCGATGCCGTGCTCGCGCAGCGCCTCGAACACCTGGCAGTGGGTGACGTTGATCCGGTCACGCTGCAAACGGATAACGTAAAGGTGGCGGCCTGAGACGCTGTCGGGATGCTGCCAGGGCCTCGTCACTGGCAACGTGGCCAGCCGGTCATCATAGCGGATGGCAATCTCGTTGCGCCGGGCCACGTAGTCGTCCAGGCGCCCGAGCTGGCTGACGCCCAGGGCGGCCTGCAGCTCAGTCATGCGGTAGTTGAAGCCCAGCTCGACCTGCTGATAGTACCAGGGGCCATCGGCCTCATGGGTCATCAACGCAGGGTCGCGGGTGACACCGTGGCTGCGCAGCAGGTTCATCCGCTGAGCCAGTTGATCATCCTGAGTCAACGCCATACCGCCTTCGGCGGTGGTGATGATCTTTACCGGGTGGAAACTGAACACGGTGATATCGCTATAGCGCCCGTTTCCAATGTATTCGCCCTGATACTGGCCGCCGATGGCGTGGGATGCATCCTCGATGATGCGAAACCCATAGCGCTGCGCGAGTGCATGGATCGCCTGCATGTCACAGGGTTGGCCACACAGATGGACGGCCACCACCACCTTGGGTAGCCGACCGTCCTGCTCGGCCTGATCCAGCTTGGTTACCAGGGCCTCCGGGCAGAGGTTATAGGTACGCGGATCGATATCCACGAAATCAACCTTGGCACCACAATACAAGCCGCAGTTGGCGGAGGCGACGAAGGTGATGGGCGAGGTCCACAGCCAGTCGCCATCCCCCAGGCCCAAGGCCAGACAGGCGATATGCAGGGCCGAGGTGGCACTGTTCACCGCCAGCGCATGGCGCGCTCCGACCTTATCAGCCACTGCCTGCTCGAAGCGCGGCACCGCCGGCCCCTGGGTCAGGAAGTCCGACTGCAACACCTCCAGCACCGCCTCGATATCCTGGGGCTGTATGTCCTGCCGGCCATAGGGAATCATTAGATGGCTCCGATCTTGTCCCAGTTGGCGTCGATCCAGGCGCTGAGCTCGGTGTCGCTCATCCACTCGGCATTGTTGTCGCTGGAGTATACGAAGCCCTCCGGCACCTTCTTGCCATCCTTGATTCGATTGACATCTGTATCCCACTTATTGATTGCCGGCAGGATTTTGAAGTACTCAGGGTACTCATAGGTGTAGTGGGCATCCTCTGCGCTGATCATCTGTTCGTGCAATTTTTCGCCGGGACGGATTCCCACCATCTCTTGCTTCGCTGCGGGAGCGATCACACGCGCCAAGTCGACAATCTTCATTGAGGGAATTTTTTTAACATAAATCTCGCCTCCCTCCATATCTTCGAAAGTCTGCCATACGAGTTTCACGCCTTGCTCAAGTGAGATCATGAAGCGGGTCATGCGCTCGTCGGTTATCGGCAATGCACCATTTTCCTTGATCGACATGAAGAACGGTATCACCGAACCGCGAGAGCACATCACATTGCCGTAGCGCACCACTGAAAAGCGGGTGTTATGCCCCCCTGCATAAGAGTTAGCGGCAACGAATAACTTGTCGGAGGTCAGCTTAGTGGCACCATAGAGGTTGATTGGACAACTGGCCTTGTCAGTCGACAGAGCGACTACTTTCTTGACTCCCTTGTCGATGCAGGCATCGACAAGGTTCATGGCGCCGATGACGTTGGTCTTGACGCACTCAAAGGGGTTGTATTCGGCGGTGGGAACAATCTTGGACGCAGCTGCATGCACCACGTAGTCGACGCCATCCAATGCCCGATAGACTCGATCGCGATCACGTATATCGCCGATAAAGAATCGCACCCTAGCATCACCCTCAAACTTCTTGGCCATCTCCCACTGTTTCATCTCGTCTCGTGAGAAAACGATCACTCGATTAGGCTTGTATTTCTTGAGCAGTATCGGAACAAAAGCTTGGCCGAAAGACCCTGTTCCGCCGGTCACCAGGATTGAGGCGTCTGTAAACATAAAATCAATCTCTTATTATTGATTGACAATGACACAACTCACTTGACCCCACAAAAAGTGAAGTGGTATCCGCCGCCTTCGTCGCTACGAAACTTCTCACTGTAGTAGCCGATATGGACCGGCTTAAACATCTTGAACTTCCGCTTCAATTGATCCTCATCTTTTATGAAGGATATACAGTGGTCTTTAACCTCTAGGCGATCGTTCCTAAAGTTTACGACGCGTAATCCGCCTTTGTATTCTGTTGAGTTATCGAAGAATTCTCGAGATCCCTCCCCCATCATCGTGGCGAAAAATACGCCGCCAGAACGCATAGACCGGTACAACTTGTCCATACAATCTTGGAAATCTTCGTCAGAGAAGTAGTAGAGCGACTGGAACGCGGTAATGACTTCGACATCATCGGAAAACCCGTAGATGTCATTTGCCTTTGGTGAAGGGTCACAAAGTAAAAAATTCTGCGCGATATGTGGGTACCTTATCTTTGCGGCACAAATATCCGTTTCGCTGATGTCTACGCCGCGAGCATTGAATCCCATTTTTCGGAAGTAATTCACGGCCGCCCCTTGCCCACAACCGAAATCAACGAGCCGCTCCCAGCCCCCCCCCAACCCGAACTGCGGCTTTAGGATTCTTCCATAAAATCGAAAGACAAAATGATCAACATTGACGGCAGTGTAGCCCTTTTCCCAATACGCTTTGTTCTTCTCAAGATAGTTCATCCGCATCCCTCCTGAATGTTTAGATGCCTAACTATTCAGAATTTATTCGCCGTGGGAGCATGGCGGATAAATGCCTATTGGACTAAGGCACCCAGAGGTAATGTAAAATGCTGTGGTTGGCCACTCAGGCTGCCCTTTGCTGGTTGTGATCTGGCGAGATCAATCAGCAGGATACGCCACCCTTCCTTTCTGCCTTCCATACACAACATCCGACCATATCCCTTGACAACAATCCCCTGATGAAAAAAGGAAAGAAATTCATTTTTAAGCATGCTCAGCCATACGCTTAAAGGTCAAATTCCTCTCAAACAGTTCGTCATATTTACCTTGGTCAATCACTTGGCCATTAGCCATCAAATAGATATTGTCGCATTGCTTTACCGTAGCCAAACGATGGGCGATCATGATGATGGTTTTCTTGCCAGAAAAGTCATGAATGGCGTCCATCACCAAGCGTTCAGTAATGCCATCCAGCGCACTGGTGGCTTCATCCAGCACTAGCACCTTTGCGTCATCATAGAGTGCGCGGGCAATGCCAATACGCTGGCGCTGTCCACCTGATAGCTGGATACCTCTCTCGCCCACACGGGTATCCAAACCCTTAGGTAGTTGAGCGAGAAGCTCATCTAGGTGCGCCATGCCAGCAGCCCGCTCAACACGTTGTTCATTTATTTTTTCAGGTGGCAGGCCAAACGCAATGTTTTCACGAATGCTGGCGTCGGCCAGAAAGATGGATTGCGGCACAAAGCCCAAGCTGTTCTGCCACGCACGCTTCTGTTCCTCCGCCAACGGCTTACCATCAATCAGCAGCTGACCCTTGTCCGGTTCGATCAAACCCAGCAGCATATCAATGGCGGTGCTCTTGCCAGAACCCGAGGCACCCACCAAGCCGATGACCTGGCTTGCCGGTATCGTCAGTGAAAGGCCATTGAGCGCTGGCTCGCTCTTGCCTGGGTAGTGAAATAGCACATCACGCAGCTCCACCGCCAGCTCAGGCACGAGACAGCCCACCTGCTCGACAGACGGTAGTACTTCCTGCCCTACATGGCGACTGGCATAGAGATCATCGCGAATGGCATCGAATGCAGCCAAGTTGCTACGAATGGTCGACACACTTGTGTAGATTTGCTGGAAGGCTGGCAGTAACTTGAAACCGGCTAGGGCATAGACGGACAAGATAGGCAAAATGGTGCCCAAGTTACTTTGGTGGGCTGCTAGGAGGAAGAGAACTAGGAAAATAATAGCTCCGAAGGCTACCATCTCCATCGCATAGCGCGGCACTTGTGATAATGCATTGGTGGTCCCGTTTGCGCGACCAAGGCGCCTGCTGGATTTTTCAAAGCGCTCATTGAATATTTCTTGCCGGCCCAACAACAAGACATCCTTAATGCCACCAAAACCTTCCGCCATCAATGTAAAAAGATCTTGCTGAGTCCGTGATATGGCTTTTCCATTTGAAATCAGCTTACGCCTCACGGTTCGATACAGCAGCAGATATGAGATTAAAAACACCCCCACACCCACTGCGGCTACTATTGGATTAAACATGAAAACCGCCATTACCATAAACAAAGTCATCATGACCTTGGCATTCATTTGCATCAGGGGAGCAATGATGCTGGCAGTTACACGACGGCACTCTTGAGAAATTTTACTGGTCAGCTGAGAACTGCTCCCGGCGGAATGAAATAACCATGGCTGCTGCATATAATATCTGTAAAGCCGAATGCTTAACTCAGCACCTAATTGTTGACCATAAAGAGAAAGTCGCCAAACGGTAAACATCGAGATACAGGTAGAGAAACCCAGCACTAACAACACAGAAACACCTAGCCAAAACAAGAAATCAGACGATTCAGTGAAGCCACTTATCTGATACATATAAGCCAAAACCCCATCGCCTTCCAGGCGACTAACATCCCCCACCAATGCCATAAAGGGGCCTAGGGCCACCACACTGGCGACTTCAGAGAAAGCCATCAACACGACCAAAACCTGCAAACGAAATAATCGTTTTCGCTGCTCTTTGGCAAGCAGGCCAAACAGGTCTTTCAGACTTGATAACATTATTGTACTACACCAAATATACGACAATAAAGATCAGCCATAATTCTCACCGATAATTATAATAACAGTATCCATAATGGCTGGATGCTGTCGCCGCTTTACGCTCGATTGCATTGAGAATGACACCTTGCACGTCGAATCCATTATTTTCCAAACGCCGCTTTGCCGCTTGTATCTCACGAATCGGATTTTTCTCGAAGCGTGCGACAAGCAGTGAGGTTTCGCAGTGCTTACCGACAACGCTGGCGTCTGTCACAGCCAGCACAGGTGGCGTGTCGAGGATGATCAAATCATAGCGCTTGTCGAGCTGTACCAAGGCTTCGGTAAAGCGGGGTTGCATGAGAAGCTCCGAAGGGTTAGGGGGTACCATGCCTCGGGTGATCAGTGACAGGTTATCGATGCTGGTTTCTTTAATTATATCGTCCAGTTCCAGTTGCTTGGCCAGATAGTCGGCGAGCCCCTGCTCGCTGCGCAAGCGAAAGGCATGATGGTTTTGCCCCTTGCGCAGGTCCGCGTCGATGAGCAGTACCCTCATACCGGCCTGTGCGGCAACGGCCGCCAGGTTGATGGAAACGAAACTTTTACCGACGCCCGGGCTGGGGCCGGAGATCATCAAGCGGTGGTTACGCCCCTCGAGCATGGCGAAGTGCAGACTGGTACGCAGGCCTCGAATTGCTTCCACGGCACTATCTGTCGGGTCACGCTCAGCCAGCACGCCAACCACGATATCCTGCCCCGTGTTACGCTTGTTCTTCCAGCGCTTGACCCGACGTGCCAGGCGCTGCTGCTGGTTCGATAGTGGAATCGTGGCATAGACGGGCATACCCGCCGATTCGATCTGGTCGGGCGTTTCTACACCGCGCTTGAACAGGGCCCGCAACAGCACTAGTCCAACTGCCAGGGTTGCGCCTAGTAGCGTGGCTAGCACCGTAATCCGCGATTGCTGAGGGGCTACCATACCCCTGATTTCGGCCCGGTCGATGATACGGACATTGCCGATGGTGCCTGCCTTGGCGACCTGAAGCTCCTGCACCTTATTGAGTACATTGACATAGATCGCCTGTGTCACCTCGACATCCCGCGTCAGGCGAAGCACCTCCTGTTGAGCCGTCGGCAGTTCATTGACCCGGTTATTTAGCTGCGTTTTTTCCGCCTGCAGATGGCGCTTTTGCCTAAGCAACGTTTGATAGCTCGGGTGGCTTGTCGTATAGCGCTGAGCCAGTTCAGCTTC
Organism: Halomonas sp. BC04; assembly: GCF_000568385.1. Taxonomy (NCBI): domain Bacteria; kingdom Pseudomonadati; phylum Pseudomonadota; class Gammaproteobacteria; order Oceanospirillales; family Halomonadaceae; genus Halomonas; species Halomonas sp. BC04. Next base: position 840 of record NZ_AZQX01000241.1, on the reverse strand, counting down.
CTGGAACTCCAACTCATTGATCCGGCGCTCAATGTCGATATAGCGCTGGACGGCCGCCTGCGCCTCGCTGGATAGATCGACGCTATCCAACTCCGCCCTGTAGCGGTTGAGTCGCTCTTCAGCTGTGGTCAACTGGTGGCGCAGTTCCGGTGTTTGCTCTTCCAGAAATACCAGGCTCTGCTCGGCTTGGGCCGACTGACGCTCGACATTCTGAGTCAAGAACGTATCCGCTACTGCATCCAGGGAGCGCACGATCTCCTGGGTATCAGGGCCTGTCATGGAGAGGCGCAGCACCCCGGTTGATGAGCCACGTCCCCCACCTACTTCGGCAATCTGCAGCCTGCCGCCCAGTGAACGGATATCTCCATTGCGATTGCGCTTCGCCAAACGGAATTGAGCGCCTGGCGCGGCATTGAACTCGTCGATGAGCAGTTCCATTTCGCCATCGAGGAAAGTGTGAAGCTGTCCGATATGGCCATCGCCAATGTGCTGCTCATTGAGCATCACGCGGTAGCGCTCCTCGCTATCGCGCTCGACGACCACGACATGGCTGCGCCGGTGCTCTGCCAGGACAAAGCGCGCTACTTCGAGGTTTTCACCGCCCCATACATAGGGTTGTCGCTGCATGAAGGAGGGCTGAGGAATTCCGCTGCTCAACACATAGTCACTGATATACGGCAGCATAATGGGAAAGTCCGGGCGCTGGATGCCCTGACGCACCACATAGTCACCAATGATRGGCATCGTCACCGGGCGGATAATGTTCTCCTGGCCCAGTCGATCGACAGCATGGCCAAGCACCATGCGTGACTGGAGAATCTGGATCTCTGCCGAGGTATT
>NZ_AZQX01000240.1:0-11033 GCF_000568385.1 Halomonas sp. BC04 | reverse complement strand
AATCGAGGCCAAAGGCGACGTGCGCCGAGTTCGGCCCGTTCGAGTTCCTTGAAGGTATCCACCATAACGTTTCCACAGGACAGTATTGGGGTCAGGCGTTAGCGGCAGCATCAAGACAGAGATCGCAGCTGCCCAGCAGCTCGATGGTCTGGCGTTCGACGCGAAAGCCGAGCTGGCGTGCCTGGGTATTGAGCTGATCGTTGACCTCGTCCAGGTGCAGTTCCTCGACCCGCCCGCAATGGCGACAGATGAGCAGCTGAAAGCCGTGTGCATGCTCGGGGCAGGGGCAGGCCACGTAGGCGTTCAGTGACTCGATGCGGTGGACCAGGCCCTGCTCGATCAGGAAATCGAGGGCGCGATAGATGGTCGGCGGGCGGGCGGCGGCATGCTCGACGGCCAGGCGGTCGAGGAGGTCGTATGCCTTGAGGCCGCCGCTGGCCCCGGCGATCATTTCCAGGACGCGCCGCCGAATCGGGGTGAAGCGTACCCCGTGGCGTTGACACTGTCTTTCCGCCTGCTGCAACAGGCTTTTTGAATCGGTCATGGGTGACCCGATGCTGAGGAGAATGGCTCCATTCTACGCGCTGGGCAGGGGAGCGGCCAGCGGCTGCGGTGGAGGAGAGACGCTCTTGAGCTCTCCACTGCGGGCGAAGTGTGTTTGGGAAAAGGCAACGCGCTCTGACACGCCGAGGCCGGCAGGTTGCTTTTCGACCAGATCCAGGCGTGAACGCAGGCCTTCCCCGTTTGCCATCTGGATGGCGAGGCCGGGGCGGGCATTTAGCTCCAGCAGCATGGGGCCAAGATTGCGATCGATCACCATGTCGGTACCAAGGTAACCGAGCCCGGTCATCTCGAAGCAGCCGGCAGCCAGCTCCAGCAGGTTGCGCCAATCGGGTATGAGCAGGCTGGCCAGTTCGTGGCCGGTATCGGGGTGAGCCAGGCGCGGACGGTCGAACTGAACCCCACGCACGGCGGTACCCGAGTCGATATCGAGTCCCACGCCCACGGCTCCCTGGTGGAGGTTGGCCTTGCCGTCGGAAGCGGCGGTGGAGAGGCGCATCATGGCCATCACCGGGTAGCCGCGAAAGATGATCACGCGGATGTCCGGTACCCCTTCGTAGGTGTACTCGGAGAGGTGTTCATCGAAGTTGATCAGGCTTCGACCATGGCCACGTCAGGGGTGCCGCCCAGGGAGTAGAGCCCCGACAGGATATTGGAGACGTGTCGCTCGAGGTCCTTCAGCCCCAGGCGCACGCCGCTGGGCTTGATAAAGCCGTCGCCATCGATGCGTTCGATCACCAGGATACCCTTGCCACCGCTGCCCTTGGCCGGCTTGATGACGAAGCCGGCGTGTCCCGCCACCATTTTCTGGAGCTGCTTGATGCCGAACTGGGTTGTCACGGTGCCGATCAGTGCCGGCGTGGTGATGCCGTGCTGCTGGGCCAGCAGCTTGGTCTGCAGCTTGTCGTCCACCAGCGGATAGAGGCGTCGATCGTTGTAGCGGCCGATATAGCGGATATTTCGCCGGTTCATGCCGATGATACCGCGCCGAAGTAGTTGGCTGGGTCTTGCCCACATGGAGTCAGTCCTCGGTAACAGGCTTGAAGCGCCGCAGTTCGAGTAGGCGATACCCCGTATAGTTCCCGAGCAACAGGATCAACGACATGATGATGAGTTGGACGCCAAGAAAATTGAAGGTGATGTGGCGGATCCAGGGGTTGTTCATGGCCAGGTAGGCCAGCACCGCCGTGACCAGGCTGCCACCACCCTGAATCAGCACTTCCTTGGGGCCTTCCTCTTCCCACAGGATCGACATCCGCTCGATGGTCCAGGCGAGGATGATCATGGGAAAGAAGGTGATTGTCAGTCCCGCGTTGAGGCCCACGCGATAGGAAAGCACCGAGAAGATCGAGATGATGGCGATGACCGTGATGATCACCGCCGACACTCGCGCCACCAGCAACAGGTTGAGATAGGAGAGATAGTTCCGGATCACCAGACCCACGGCAACGATCAGCAGAAAGCCAATGAGGCCGGTGATCAGGGTGGTCTGGATGAAGGCCAGGGCGATCAGCACCGGCATGAAGGTGCCTGAGGTCTTGATCCCCACCATGATACGGAGGAAAACCACCACCAGGGCGCCGATGGGGATCAACAGGATGGTCTGGAACAGTGCCTGCTCTTCCAGGGGCAGGCTGTGTATCGAGAAGTTCAGCAGGGTGTCATCGGCCAGCTGGCTACGGACGGCGGCAGCAGCCGGCTGGTTCCGCGACAGCATCGAGAAGGTCACCCGGGAATTGCTGCCCCCCTGGACCTCCAGTACGGCACGGCCGCCACTCTCCCACAGCAGCAGATTCTCGGGTTGCCCCTGCTCTCCCGTGGTCGGATTGAACAGTGTCCAGTTGCTGTCGTCGCCTGCAAAGACCTGGATCCAGGGAGTGAGGGTCTGGCGTCGGCGCCCGTCTTCCAGCAGGAGCCCGCTGACCTCCCGCGCTGGAACACCGGCCTGGTTGAGCAGCCGGACCAGTAGCGTACTGCGCTCGAACTGGGTCAACAGCAGCCGGGCGTTTTCACCCTGACGATCCTCACTGAAATCGTGTACCAGCTCGCGGGCAAAGGTGTAGGCATCGGCGCTGCGGGCCCAGGCACGTTCGATGACCTGGGCGGCGGCGGTATCGTAGGGGCGCTCCCAGATGACTTCGCGCAGAGGCGGTGCCGACAGTTCACGCTGCCGCCTGTCCTCGGTCACCAGCAGGCGCGCAGAGTAGTAGAGCTGTTGACTGCCGGCCGCCTCACGTATCGACCACTGGGCACGACGACCGGATTCGTCCTGGAGAAACGACAGGCCATAGCCCGGCGAGGCCGTATTCTCGGTCAGCAGTCGATAGCCGCGCTGATGCTGGGGCAGGGCAAGGTCGACCCGCACTGGGCCGCCCAGGGCGTTGAAATCGATGATGGCCTCCACTTCCCAGATCGTGCGCTGCTCGCCCTGGGTCCATGGAACCTCGAACTGGATGTGCCGGTGCACGCTCATGCCGATGCCCACTACCATCAGCAGGCCTACAATGAGATAGAAGGGCAGTCGTGACATGATGCTTCCTTGTAGAGACCAGAGGCGCCGCTGCTCAGCGGTCTTCCTCCTCCTGATCGTTGAGTTCGTCCTGTGCTGCCTCAGAGGCGGGGCGGCCACCTGGAAACTCGGGCCTTGGGTGCAGGTAGGTCTCGGCCACATCGATGAGCGCAATATCCATCAGGAAGCGGCGACCCAGGAGTACCGGGAAGTGGAGGTGCGAGCGGTCATTCAGCGTGAACTCAACCGGTTCGCGAATCGACCCCAGGGTCATCAGCAGGCTCACGACGGGGCGTGATTCGCTGCCGGCAGCCTGCACGATACGGACACGGCGCTCGACGGGGGCCTCGATCCATTCGTCACGAACGTCGTCGACGACGACGTCCTCATCGGTGATGCCCAGTCGGAACCGTACCCAGTCCTCACCATCCCGTTCGAACCGGGTGATATCCTTGGCGGATAGTGAGGAGGTATTGGCGCCGGAATCGATTCGAGCCTTGAGGTAGGTGCCGATGTCGGGCAGTCCGATCCACTCGGCACGACCCACCAGCTCCTTGTCGGCCAGCGGTGTGTCGGCGGCCTCGTCGCATTCCGCCATGACGATGACGGGCTCGTCGCCGCGCTGCTCGAGCCGCTGGATATTGCCACGCAGTTGCTGGAGCAGGGCGTTGGCATCTTTGATATCCGCCATCATCTCGGTTTGCCGAAGGTCATGGCGAGAGAGACGGTCTTCGGCCAGGTCACAGCGCAAGGCCATGGTCTGTTCAAGCTGTTCGATGCGCGCATCGAAGGCATCAGGGCTCAGGACGGGCTCGGGTTCGGCCTGAGGCGTCATTGCGCAACCGGATATCAACAACAGGGAGGCCAGCAACCAGGGCATAACGACGGACGGTATTCTTGGCCGCATGAGTGAAAAAACCTCCATATCGGGCTTCACCCGTGGCGCGGGTGATACCAGGAGTGTGGGCTGGGACGCGAGCGGTGTCCTCGCGGGGGGCGCGACGAGAGATGATAAGGAGTCGGTGCCTGGCTTGTCCAACCTCATGGCTGAATCAGATACGGGGCATCAACGATTTAACATAATATACATTATGCGAACTCATGGGTGATCAAGGGTAATCCAAGAGTGATGGCTTCACAATAGACAACGCGGGGACATCTTTGCTAACCGCAAGACACAAACACCCCCGTCACCGAATGGCTCCGGGGGCTAGAACCGTCACGTCCGACATTCGAACTAGCGCTATTTGTTAGAGCGGCTTCTTGTCATCGACTTCGGCCGGTGCGTAGGAGCCATCCTCACGATGCACTTCCTTGCCGGTAAGCCCAGGCGTGAAGACGCAGGCCAGGTGCATGGTCTTGTGGGCACGCAGCAGGTGCTCATCGTGCTGGTCGAGGATATAGATATCACCCGGCTTGATCGGCCAGATCTTGCCATCCGCCAGGGTTTCCACTTCACCTTCGCCCTCGATGCAGTAGACCGCCTCGAAGTGATGCTTGTAGTGAATGTGTGTCTCGGTGCCTTCGTAGATCCGCGTGATATGGAAGGAACAGTTGCCGCCATCGTCGGCCAGCGACAGGCGGGTGCTGTCCCAGGTGCCGCTCTCTGACTTGACCAGGCGGTCGGTCTGACGCGCTTCCTCGAGATTGCGAACGATCATAGAGTGTCACTCCCTTATAACGATTGACTGGCCGGCTGCTTCACAGCCGGCCGATACACCACTAACGCCCTGCTCTCTCAGGCGATGACCTGCTTGACGCTCTCTTCGAGAATGGCCAGGCCCTGCTGGAGATCCTCGTCGGGAATGGTCAGCGGGCAAAGGCACTTGACCACTTCACCGTCCTGGCCGCTGGTCTCGATCACAAGACCGTTTTCGAACGCCTTGCCGGTGATCTTGTCGGCAATGTCACCGGTGCCGACATCGATCCCGCGCATCATGCCGCGCCCCCGCTCGGTTGCCTCGACACCGTGTTCGGTGAGCCATGCCGCGATCTTCTGGAAGCGCTGTGCGATGATCTCTCCCTTGCGCTGGACATCTCGCTCGAAGGTATCGTCTGACCAATACTGTCGCATGGCTGCAGCGGCGGTGGCAAAGGCCAGGTTGAAGCCACGGAAGGTGCCGTTGTACTGACCGGGCTTCCACTTGTCGAGTTCCGGACGCATCAGCACATGGGCAAACGGAAGACCGAAGCCCGACAGCGACTTGGAGTTGGTCACGATATCCGGGGTGATGCCGGCATGCTCGAAGCTGAAGAACTTGCCGGTGCGGCCACAGCCGGCCTGGATGTCGTCGACGATCAGCAGGATGTCATTGGTGCGGCAGATCTGTTCCAGGCGCTGCAGCCACTCGATGCCCGCGACATTGATACCGCCCTCCCCCTGCACGGTCACGATGATCACCGCGGCGGGCGTATCGAGCCGCCAGACTTGTCGGCCAGCAGCTTCTCGAAATAGTCCAGGGTATCGGTGTGCTCGCCGAGATAGCCGTCGAAGGGCATGAAGCAGCGCCCTGGAGCGGGATGCCGCCGGTGGCTTCACGGAACTTGCGATTCCCGGTCGTGGCGAGCGAGCCCATGGTGACGCCGTGGAAGCCGTTGGTGAAGGTGACGATATTGTGGCGGCCCTTGGCCACCCGTGCCAGGCGGATCGCGGCCTCTACGGCGTTGGTACCGGTTGGGCCCGGCAGTTGAATCTTGTAGTCGAGCCCTCGTGGCTTGAGGATCAACTCTTCCAGCGTTTCCAGATAGTCACGCTTGGCTGCCGTCCAGAAGTCCAGGCCATGGACAATGCCGTCGCTGGCCAGGTAGTCGAGCAGTGCCTGCTTCAGGTGTGGATTGTTGTGGCCATAGTTGAGCGTGCCGGCACCCGCCAGGAAGTCGATGTATTCACGCCCGGTTTCGTCGGTCAGGCGCGCGTTCATGGCCTTGGTGAAGACCACCGGGAATGAGCGTGAATAGGTCCGAACGTTGGATTCCATGCGTTCTAGTGTCTGGGTCTGCATCGTGCGACCTCCTGGTGAGGATGGAGAAGACATAGAGAGAGCGTGGCGGCATTTGCGGCCGCCCTGCATCTTGGGGATGGGACTTAGAGGCGACCGGTAACGAAGGGACCGATGCGCACCAGGTTCTCGGGGTCGTGTTCACCGCCGAGCTGGTCCGTGGAAAAATACTCACGGCTGTTCAGGGGGGCCTGCCAGCGGTCGGCCAGACGGCGGAAAAGTCCCCATGAGGCCTGGTTGTCTGGCGTGATGGTGGTTTCCAGGTGGTGTACATCGGCAAGCTCGTCACGGGTCATGACGGCTTCCACCAGGCGCCGGGCAAGCCCCGTACCGCGGGCCTTTTCACCCACAGCCACCTGCCACAGGAAATAGGTGTCGGGGGCATTGCTCTTCACGTAGCCCGACACGAAACCGACGATTTCACCCTCTTCGTTGGTCGCTACCGCGCAGGTGTCCCTGAACTGGGTAGCCAGCAGCAGGTAGGCGTAGGCGGAGTTGACGTCCAGCGGCGGGCAGGACTTGATCAGTTCGTAGATCCCCCAACCGTCATCGGGGTTGGGCTTGCGGATAAACAGCGGTGCGGCATCGCTGCCAACGACTGCATCGGCCACGCTGGGCCGTGCAAGATCGGCAGAGGGGGTAAAAGGTTGCGGTGTTACATTCATGTTCAGACTTCGCTGTAGCGATGTTGCGCATAATGATAACAGGGCTTTTGACTAAATTAAAATCGGCATTATGCCCCGCGCCCACTTCCATAACGTCAGGTTATGCAACGCCTCGATGAGTCCGGTGGTCGAGATTGTTTTACGCTTCACACTGATAGTCTAGTTCAGGTTTGCGCTCATCGTACGTCGCCGGGCCGCCTCGGGGCGGCCCGGACGAGGGCTATCTTATGGCGCGTGAGATCACGTGCGTGATGGGGTGCGCATGGTGACGAACTCCTCGGCCCCGGTCGGATGGATTCCCACGGTGGCATCGAAATCGGCCTTGGTCAGCCCGGCCCTGACGGCGATGGCGATACCCTGGATAAGTTCGCCGGCTTCCTCTCCAACCATGTGCGCCCCCACCACCACGTCGCTGGCATCATCGACGACGAGCTTCATCAGGCAACGTTCCTGGCTGCCGGATAGCGTATGCTTCATGGGCCTGAAATCGGTGCGGTAGACCCGGATCGCACCATACTGCTCGCGGGCCAGTTCTTCCGAAATGCCCACGGTGCCAATGTTCGGGTGGCAGAAGACCGCCGTGGCAATATTCTGATAATCCAGTGGCGCAGCCGGGGTGTCGGAGAAGTGCTGCTTGACCAGGTGCATGGCCTCGGCAAGGGCCACCGGCGTCAGTTCGGGGCCACCGGTGACGTCACCCAGGGCCAGAATGGACGGCACCGATGTCTCGAATCGCTCATTGACCTTCAGCGTGCCATCCGGATTGCGCTCGACACCCAGTTCAGCAAGGCCCAGCCCTTCCAGATGCGGCTTGCGGCCCGTGGCCGCAAGCACCGCGTCGACTTCCAGTGTTTCGCCGTTGGTGAGGGTCACTAGCAGGCCATTCTCCACCCGCTCGATGCGTTCGATGTTGGTCTCGAAATGGAGGTTCACCCCCTTGGGAGCCATCTGTTCCCGGGTGAATTCACGCACCTCACGGTCGAAGCCGCGCAGGAACAGTTCACCGCGATAAACGAGGTGGGCTTCACTGCCCAGACCATTGAAGATGCTGGCAAATTCCACGGCGATATAGCCACCGCCGAGTACCAGGAAGCGTTCGGGGAACCGCTCCAGGTCGAAAACCTCGTTGGACGTCACTGCATGTTCGCTGCCGGGGAATTCGGGCACCCAGGGCCAGCCGCCGACGGCGACCAGTATCTTGGCGGCACTGATGGTCTCACCTGCCACGTCGACATGATGCTCGTCAACCACCCGGGCACGTCCGTTGATCAGCCTTACCCCGGCTGTCTCCAGCAGGCGGCCGTAGATGTCATTAAGACGCTTGATTTCACCGCTCTTGTTGTCACGCAGCGTGGTCCAGTCGAAGGTGGGTACACCCGGCAGTTGCCAGCCGAAGCCGGCGGCATCCTCGAAGGCGTCGTGGAAGTGGGCGGCATAGGAGTAGAGCTTCTTGGTACGCAACCCACATTGACACAGGTACCGCCCAGATAGCGATCCTCTGCCACGGCGACGCGGGCGCCCGTGGCGGCGGCGGTGCGTGCGGCACGCACACCGCCGGAACCGGCACCGATGACAAAGAGGTCATAATCGAAGTCTGGCACGAAGTTCTCCTTCTCGAACCGGGCTCTCGAACAGAGCCCGCTGGAATGGGGCGATGATACCAGTGCAGCCCCTCACTCGGGAGTGTGACGGTTGACCGCTGCCCTGACCGCCTGTAAAAAGGCCATCCGCCACTCGTCTACCAATCAAACAACCGGGTACGCTTTGCATGGACAAGGATATCGCCGCCCTGCTCGAGAACAACCTCTCCTGGGCAGAGCGCATGTGCCAGGAAGACCCGGATTATTTCACCCGCCTCTCTAGCCAGCAGAACCCCCATTACCTGTGGATCGGCTGCTCGGATAGTCGCGTCCCGGCGAATCAGATCGTCTCGCTTCCTCCCGGGGAGGTGTTCGTGCATCGCAACGTCGCCAATCTTGTCCATCACAACGACATGAATGCCCTCTCCGTCGTCCAGTATGCGGTGGACGTGCTGAAGGTGAAGCACATCATGATCGTCGGCCATTATGGCTGTGGCGGTGTCCGGGCGGCGGTATCCGGCGGCGAGTGCGGCATGGTGGACTACTGGCTCCACTCGGTCCGCGAGCTCTACAGCCGCCATCGCTCGGCGCTGGCGGCACTGCCGCTGGATGAGCAGGTGGACCGCCTGTGCGAGCTCAACGTCAAGGCGCAGGTCAACAATCTCTGTCGCACCAAGATCCTTCAACTGGCCTGGCAGCGTGGTCAGTCATTGGCCGTCCACGGCTGGATCTACGGTCTTGGCGACGGGCGGATCAGTGATCTTGGCTGTACGGTACAGGGCCTGGACCAGGTGGAGACCCTCTATCGCATTGACCGTATCGAGCCGACGCCGGGTCAGTAGTGGTTCCACCTATCAGTGGTTCCACCTATCGTCCGCTCTGGGCAGTACGCTAAACTGGCATCAATCAGACTGCCAGGAAGGCTGCCATGACCGACCCGCTTGCTGAACTCCAGTGTTCTCATCTCGACCGGCTCGAGCAGCGCTATGCCGAGGTGCTCTCCCGCCTCGGGCATGATGGCGTATTGATCTACAGCGGCCAGCCCGCGCTGCATTTCGGCGACGACCAGCACACTGATTTCCAGGCGTATGGTCATTTCCAGCACTGGACCGGCCAGGCCTATCTCGCCCAGAGCTGGCTGCTGGTGTGTCCGGGTAAACGCCCGGTTCTCTATCTGTATGCCCCCGACGACTTCTGGCACCTGCCCGCACGCCTGCCCCAGGAGGCCTGGGTAGAGCGTGTCGAGGTGGTGAAGGGGCGCTTTGACGTGCCTCCTGCCCTGCCCCGTGGCCGCTATGCCGTCATCGGGGACGTGGGTGTCGCGACTGCCAAGGCCCTGGGGGCCGAACTCAACCCGACCGCCCTGCTCCTGGCGCTGGATGAGGAGCGGGTGCGCAAGAGCGAGTATGAAGTTGCCTGCATTGGGCAGGCCAACCGACAGGCCATGGCCGGCCATGTTGCGGCCAGGGATGCCTTCCTCTCAGGCGCAGCCGAACTGGATGTGCAGCTCGCCTATCTCAAGGCATCGCGTCAACGCGAGAGCCATGTTCCCTACGGCAATATCATCGGCATCAACGCTCACGCTGGCGTACTCCACTATCAGCATTATGACGCCGCGACACCGGCCAAGCAGCAAAGCCTGCTGGTTGATGCCGGGCATCGCTACCGTGGCTATTGCGCCGACATTACCCGCACCTGGGCAGGAGCCCAGGCGGATCCGCTCTTTCCCGCACTCACGGAAGCTGTCACCCACCTGCAGCAGCAGCTGATTGCCGCTTTGCGGCCCGGTGTCGACTATGTTGGCCTGCATGAGCGGATGCACGACCTGCTGGCTGACCTGCTGGTCGAGCATCGCATCGTCCTCGGCAGCCCCGAGTCCGCCGTGGCAAACGGTATCACACGGGCCTTCTGCCCCCACGGGCTGGGCCATCTGCTGGGCATTCAGGTTCACGATGTGGCCGGACGCCGTACCGCGGACGGCACGGCCATGCCTCCGCCTGACGAGCACCCCGCCCTGCGCTTGACCCGTGAACTGGAGCCGGGAATGGTTGTCACCATTGAACCGGGGCTCTATGTCATCCCCATGCTGCTGGACCCGCTGCGTGAGGGGCCGGCCGGTCATCAAGTGAACTGGGAGCAGGTGGAGCGACTGGCTCCTCACGGCGGTATCCGCATCGAGGATAACGTTCTTGTCACCACAGGCACGCCCCGAAACCTGACGCCCGAAGCCGAGTGATACCATCATGCGCGAGCGGCGACACGATGCCGACTTCTCACCGCCACGTGGTCTGTCCAATGCCCATGTGCAGACACTACTACCGCGCATCATGCCGCGCCCACCGCTGGCACGGGAAATGGAGGTGCTCGAACTGCCCGACGGCGACTTCGTCGAGCTGACTTGGGCCAGCCCCCAGCCCGCGGATCCCGAGGCGCCGGTCTTCGTGCTCTTCCATGGGTTGGAAGGCTCCTTTGACTCACCCTATGCACGTTGGCTGCTCTCGGCGGCGAGTCGGCTTGGCTGGCGTGCCGTACTGATGCATTTCCGTGGCTGCGGCAACCAGCCCAATCGGTTGCCGAGGGCCTATCACAGTGGCGATACCGCCGACGCTACTGGCTCTTCGGAAAGCTCGGCACACCGTTTCCCCAAGGCCTTGAAGGTGGCCGCCGGCGTCTCGCTGGGCGGAAACATGCTGCTCAAGCTGGTGGCCGAACAGGGGGG
>NZ_AZQX01000239.1:0-11529 GCF_000568385.1 Halomonas sp. BC04 | reverse complement strand
AATATCCTGGATCGCTACCGGACGATGATCGACCTGATAGCGACCGCTGGCCAGGTCGTTGTCGAGAAACAGCCGACGCAGGTATTCGCTGTGCATGCGGTAGGGTAGCCGCGTGATATCGGCATTCCAGGCCATCAGCGCGTTCATCGGCTGGCGCTGGCCGAGCAGGTAATCATGCACCACCCGCGACCAGATCAGGTCATTGGAGCGCAGGATTTGAAAGGCGCCGGCCATCTGGTAACCGTCCAGATAACCCTGGCCCCACATCATGTTCTCCAGGTAGGACACTTGGCTCTCGCCGATGAACAGCATCAGCTCCCCGGCCTCGGTGAAGTCCACCTGGGTGGCCAGAGTAGTAAGGGTAGCCAAGCGCTTGTCGCCGTCACGCGCCATGGCGGCAGCGGCGATGGAGAGCAGAGTGCCTCCCAGGCAATAGCCGACGCCATGGACACGGGGGCTGCCGGTGATCTCGGTAACCACCTCCAGCGCCGCCATGGGGCCGAGCCGACGATAGTCATCCATGCCCAGGTCACGATCCTCCGAGCCGGGGTTTCGCCAGGAGATCATGAATACCGTATGGCCGTGGTCGACCAGGTACTCCACCAGCGACTTGCCCGGGGCCAGGTCGAGCACGTAGTACTTCATGATCCAGGCCGGCACGATCAACACCGGCTCGGCCTGAACCTGCCGGGTGGTCGGTGCGTACTGAATCAGCTCCATCAGATGGTTGCGGTAGACGACCTGGCCGGGGGTAACCGCCAGGTTCTCCCCCACCCGGTAGGCCTCCGCTCCCACCGGTGGTTTTCCGGAGAGGGCACGCTCCCCGTCCTCGAGGAAGTTCTGCCAGCCTTCGACCAGGTTCCAGCCGCCGGAGGCCAACGTGGCACGCGTCACCTCGGGATTCAGCCAGGGGGTATTGGAGGGCGAGGCGTGATCGAGCAACTGGCGCGTGACGAAGTTGATCACCTGCTCCCGCGCCGGCGACACGCCCTCCACGCCGGTGGTGGCGTTGTGCCACCACTGCTGGGTCAGCAGGAAGGACTGATGGATCAGGTTATAGGGCCACTGCTGCCAGGCGTCATCGCGAAAGCGGCGATCGTGGGCCATGGGCTCGATGCAGGCCGGCGTCTCCGGGTTCCAGGCCAGGCGACCGGCGTACCGGGCCAGGCGATTGGACTTGCGCACGAACTTTTCACCGAGCTCGAGTTGCTTGCCGGGTGAAAGCGCCAGGTGCGTCCACCACTCGACGTAGACGCTGGCGAGACCGGCAGGTGTGATGCCCGCGGTCATTCTCGCCAGGTTGGCCTTGAAGGCGCGATCCAGCGCATGGGTGGCGTAGTAGCCTGGGTTGGGCCGCTCATCGGCAGCGGGCAGCAGCGTAGGGGTCTCGTTTTGGGGTGCCAACCGGGATTTCTGCGCCATGGGACTGAGCCTCCATGATGACAATAGCTATCGGCGAACCGTCGGTGACCATTCTCCAGACTAGCATATATTGCATCGCATCATGGGCGGGCCGGGTGCCCGGGTGGAATCGGCTCGACTTCCATTGAAGTAGCCCCAAGACGAGCAACGAAATGGCCAGCTCGTACTTGGGACTGGGTGGGCCAGACGTCAGGCCTTGGTGACGTAGCGGAGGATCTCGACCACCTGATCGGTGGTGGTCGTCCATGCCATGGCCTGGGCATCGACTTCCTTGAGCGGATGGATGATCTCCTCGCCATGCAGGGTGATATAAGGCTTGCCCAGCGCCGCACAGTATCCGGCATCGAAGGCGGCGTTCCACTGCTTGTACTTGTCGCCGAAGCGCACCACCACCAGGTCACTCTGTTCGATCAGCGTCTTGGTGCGGATGGCGTTGACCTTGGAGGACTTGTGGTCGCGCCAGAAGGGATCGCTCTCCACCCCGAGGTGGTCGCCGGCGGCATCGCTGGCCGCGTGGTCTGTCACCGGCGAGGTGAAGACGATATCCAGGTCGGCCGCCTCGGCGCCACGCTGAATTTCATCACGCCAGTCGGTGTGAATTTCACCCGAAAGATAGACGTAAAAGCTCATAAGTCCTCCTGCAGACAAGACATGGGCAGCCATCATAGCTTAGGTAACCGCACATGACTTCCTGCCCGGCACAATATCTGGCGTAAGCCATATCGTACAGAAAGTGAGTCCATGGACTGACATGCGAACAGCAAACAGACAGCTACACTAGCAACGACTCACAGGTCCCTGCATAGCAGTCGTGAGTTCCCTTGCCTTGATGCCCGCTCCCTGCGGGCTTTTTTCGGATTGCAAGATCTGCCGGGCGGCTCAGCCGACCAGACTGTCACCGACGGCGATGAGCTGGTCCCGGCCTTCGAGCAGGGTGGCATTCTGGCCGAAGTACGCCCCGGGGCGAAACGGCTGGGTCCGCATCTCGATCAGCGTCTTGAGCGGCTCGCCGGGAGTAGCGATGCTTCCGCTCGACTGGTCCACCGTGGTGATCTTGCACCGCTGGCAGGGCTTGCGAATACCGAAGCGGTAATTTCCTTCGAAGGAGGCAAGCTCACTCCAGCCGTCCTCGGCAAAGGGAGCGGCTCCCTCCACCACGATATTCGGGCGAAAGCGGTTCATGGGCAGTGGCGCCAGTCCCTTGCCCTGCAGCACCTGATTGAGCGCCGTCAGTGACGCCTGCGAGGCGATCAGGAAAGGATAGCCGTCGGCGAAGGCGGTGTGGGCGCTCTCCCCCTGCTGGTAGAAGGGCTCCACGGCGCGACGCTCGTCGGGGGCAAATCGCACCAGGCGCAGCCCGCTGCCTTTCCAGTCACCCAGGACGCTCGTCAACCAGCGTGACGCCTCGGCGCCTTCGTCCAGGGCCCGACAGGCATCCTCCCAGACATACACCGTCAGTGTCGGCTGGTCGCTGCGCGCCAGCTCGATGCTCAGCGGCGCCACACCAGGATGTTCCAGCAGCAGCCGGTCGTTTTCCAGACGGACCGCAATCCGGGCCATGGTCGGCACCTGGCGCTGGGTCACGAAGCGCCCCACATCGTCTACCACCATCCAGTTGCGGTCGTGGGCAATACCCCGTTCACCGAGTACCGCACGCTCCAGGGCAATGCCTTTCAGCGACTTGACCGGATACAGATGGATCCCTGAAATTCTCACGTCGACCTCCCCCTGTCGTCCAAACTGGTCCTTCACACCTGTCCTTCACACCTGTCCTTCACCCCTGCCCTTCATCAGAGAAGCGGCTAGATCATGCGGCCCCATCTCGCTGCTTTACTGCGTTGATATCATCCTCAGCCGCACGAGGGAGACGCCATGCACAACGTCCGGACATGCCGCCTGGCCCGCCACCCTTCGCCCTCCACACTTCGACAGCCGATCATGGCAGCGACCACGTCACTGCTGCTCTCCCTGGCGGCCACCGTTATCGCCGATGAGAATGCCATCACCTGGCAGCCGGCCCAGTCGATCGCCAGCGGTGACGCCCATGTAGGGCCATGGCGCATGAACGAGTCGGACTTTCGCTACGTGGACGACCCGACGGTTGCCCTGCGCCAGGACGGTACCGCTGCCGTGCTCTGGGTTGACCAGGCGCACCAGGACATCTTCTTTCAGTCTATCGACCCTGGCGGCGAACCACAGCAAAGCGAGCCTACCAACGTATCACGCAGTGGCGATACCTTCTCCTGGCTTCCTCGCGTGACAATCGCCGGCGACGATCCCGATAGGCTCTACGTACTCTGGCAGGAGATCCTCTTTTCCGGCGGCAGCCATGGCGGCGACATTCTTTTCGCCCGCACGCAGGATGGCGGCAAGACATTCAGCGAACCCATCAATCTCTCGCAGTCGCGGGAAGGCGCCGGCAAGGGACGGCTGACCGAACAGCGCTGGGACAATGGCAGCCTGGATCTGGCCGAAGGTCCCGATGGCACGATCTGGGCCGCCTGGACGGCCTATGAAGGGGAGCTGTACATCAGCCATTCGCTGGATGGCGGCAGCACCTTCACACAACCTGAGCCGGTCGCCAGGGACGACAGCCGTCCCGCCCGGGCCCCAAGCCTTGCCGTGGATGGTGAAGGGAGAGTGCATCTGGCCTGGAGCCTGGGCGAGGACGCCGCCGCCGACATTCACTACACCCTGCTCGACAGCAGCGGCGCCATTCTGGCTGAGCCCGCCGCCGTCGCTACTTCCCCGGGGCACGCGGACGCCCCCTCCCTGGCGGTGGATGCCAACGGTACCGTACACCTGGCCTATGCCGAGGCCGCCGATGGCCCCGGGCACCCGGCCCGCATCCACTATGCCCGGTCGGAACGTGGCGGACACTTCACCGCCCCCAGGGAACTGCACGACGAGGGGAGTGAACGCACTGCCGGTCAGGGATATCCGTCGATCACGGTGAAAGGCCGCCACATTCACCTGCTTTGGGAGCGGTTTCCCGACCCTCGCCAGCGGCCTCGCGGCCTGGGCATGATGCACTCAGCGGATGGCGGCGAGACATTTTCGCCCCCAAGCATCGTGCCGGAAAGCGTGGTGGAGGCCGGCTTCAACGGCAACCTTCAGGGGCTGTTGACCCACAAGCTCGCGGTGAACGACAACGGCGACATCGCCGTGGTGAACAGCACCTTTGTACCTGACCAGGCCAGCCATGTCTGGTTGATCCGAGGGCGGCACGAGCGCTGACAAGCGGGTCCCGATACGTAACAATGCCGGCACCCCCGAGAGCATAAGGAGAAACGGCATGTCCCAGGCATGGCAGCAATATCGTAGTGCACCCAAGCAGGGAACGCGCCTCATGCGATTCGAGGAGCTGCCTCCCGGCGACACCCGCTCGCTGACCCTGCAGAGCGAAAGTGGCAGCTTTCCGCTGCTGCTGGTTCGCCTGGATGACACCCCGCTCGCCTTCGTCAATGCGTGCCCTCACCAGTACCTGCCCCTCGACCAGCGCGGCAAGCGCGTACTCAGCCAGGAGGGTGAACAATTGCGCTGCACCAATCACGACGCGACCTTCTCGGCCCGCACCGGCGAAGGGATCGGGGGGCTTGGCGAAGGGTGTGCTCTGGACCCGGTCCCCCTGAGCCTCGACGACGACGGCTGGCTGGTGATCGGCACGTCCGACTAAGCGGTCATGGCAGGGCGCACGCCGGCTTCACACCATGCTGGCCCGCGCCCTGCCAGCGCGCCACTTACTCCTCCGCGAAGATGGCATCCACCTCACGGCGCCACGCATCCTGGTCATACTGTGACCCGTTGAGCATCGTGCTCCACTTGCGGACCAGTGCCGCCGACGCTAGCGCCCCCCTGATCTCGTCGTCGCTGGCCCCATGGGCCTGAGACGCCCTGGTGTGGTAATAGACGCAGTAGTCACAGGGAACCTGCGCAGAAACCGCCAGGGCAATCAGCTCCTTGGTGCGGGTGTCCAGGGCCGCATCGGGGTCAAGAAACACAGACTGGTAGCTCTGCCAGGCCGCCTCGATCCCTTGTGTGGGGAAGGTCTCCTGGATAAAGCCCGGCGCCTCTTCTGCCTGGACGGGAACCAGGCTTGCCATTCCGGCTATCGTCAGGGTGGAGACGGTGGTCATCAGCAGGGATTTCATAGCAACCTCCTCTCTCGGTTGTCAGGGTGATACGGAATTCAGGCCAACTGCTGCATGGGCAGCCCGATGGCGTGCGCCTCGGCGACCGGGAAGTAACGCTGGGTGCTGGTTTGCCCAAGGAGTGGATCCAGATAGTCGCGAAACCGATCGATCGAGGGCGCTTCGTAGAGGCAGACGGCACGGCTCAGGTCCTCAGCGGGCAGGAACTGGTGCACATGGAGCGCTTCCGGCAACGGAAAGACACGCTCGGCGCACTGCTGAAACCCGGCCGAGTCGTGGATCTGGTGCTCAATGGTGATAAACATGATTTTCTCCTCGCCATTGATGGTGGGTTATCCAGGATTCCGGCACAGGCTTGCGCCTTCCTCCTGCTGCCCACAATCCGCCTTGCGAGCCCACCTCACCAGAGCCAGACTGATCGGAAACGGCCCATTCTGATCAGCGGGGCTGAAAAAAATGGTGATGAGCGTATATCCCAGGCGTGTCAGCTTGCTTGCGCTGCCGGCAGAATCCACCGGTACCCCGATCCACGGTCTGTACGAGACCTTGGTGCTTGCCGATGCTGTAGTGGCACGGCCGGAGAACAGCGTTACACGCCTGTTCGAAGTCGAGATCGTCGGTCCCCAACGGGGGATATTCCCCAGCGCCTGTGGCCTGCCGCTAGAGGTGCACCGGGCCATCAGCGAGGTGGACGACACCGATATCGTCATCACCGCCTCCATGCTGTTCGAGAATCAGGCATGGGTAACCGGGAAGCATCCGGAGACAGTGGCGTGGCTGCGGCGCATGCATACCCAGGGTGCCGACCTCTGCTCGGCCTGCGCCGGCGCCTGCTGCTCGCCGAAACCGGCCTGCTAGATGGGCTGGACACCACGACGCACTGGGCCTTCGCTCCCACCTTTCGGCAAAATTTCCCCGGTATCCGGCTGCGAGTCGAGGAGCTGCTTATCGTCACAGGCCGGCACGGGGAGTTCGTCATGTCCGGCGCCGCCAGCTCCTGGCAGGACCTGATTCTTTTCCTGATTGCCCGCCATGTCAGCCCGACTGCGGCCCAGGAGATAGGCAAGTTTCTCCTCTACCACTGGGACTCCCGCAGCCAGGCCCCCTTCGTTCCCTTCGTCCCGCCCACCGACCATGGCGACGGCACCATTCGACAGCTTCAGGAGTGGCTAAATGCCCGTGATACCGTGGATGTCTCCGTCGACGACCTGGCCCATCGGTGCGATCTGCCAAGGCCGACCTTCTACCGCCGCTTCAAGCGGGCGACAGGCTATTCGCCGGTCCACTATCTGCAGCAGCTTCGCATCGAGGAAGCCAAGCGCCTGCTCGAAAGTACCAATGAGCCGGTGGACGACATCAGCTGGCAGGTAGGTTACGAGGAGACGGCCGCTTTCCGCCGCGTATTCAAGCGGATTACCCGTCTCAGCCCCGGCGAGTTTCGCCGGAAATTCCGTTTCCCCGTCGGCCATCGGAGAAAGGCGGACATCAACAAGGGTTAACGTCAATAAAGGCGTTAAGCGCGATATATTCGGGCCACAGCCTTCCCTTGCAGTGTTTTCAACCGTAACCTACAGGATCCCCCTGGGACCCATAAGGATGCCGCATGTCGCCGGCCGATACCCTACGCCTGATACTGCTCTCGTCGCTGTGGGGCATGTCATTCATCTTCATGCGGGTGGCGGTTCCCGAGTTCGGCCCTGTGCCACTGATTCTGTTGCGGATGGGCGTGGGTGCCCTGCTGCTGATTCCCCTGCTGCTCAGCCTTCGCTACCTGAAACTGGTCTGGGAAAACAAAGGGGGGCTGCTGCTGCTGGGCCTGGTCAACCACGTGCTGCCCTTCGTCCTGCTGGCGCTGGCCACGATGCGCCTGGAGGCAGGCTTCACCTCGCTGATCAATGCCACCACCCCGATCTTCACCGCGCTGCTGGGCGCCTGTTCTTCACGACGCCGGTACAGCGCCAGCAGTACCTGGGACTCGCCCTCGCCTTCGTCGGGGTCTATGTGCTCTCGGCCAATCGCCTGGACTTCGCTCTGGGTGGTGATGGCTGGTTCATTCTCTCGGCCCTGGGGGCCACCTTCTGCTATGGCGCCGCCAGCAATTATTCCAAGACCTATCTCTCGCACCTGCCGGTACGCGTACTGGCGGCGGGCAGCACGGCGATGTCGGCCCTGATCCTCCTGATACCCGGCCTCTTGCTGTGGCCGACCGAGCCCATCAGCGGACTGGCCTGGGCCAACGGCCTGGGCCTTGCGGTGTTCAGCACCACCGTGGCATTCCTGCTCTATTTCGGGCTGATCTCCAGCGCCGGGGCAACGGCCACCTCGACGGTCACTTTCCTGGTCCCGGTCAGCGCACTCTTGTGGGGTTATCTGCTTCTCGGCGAGCGACTCAGTATGCAGATATTGGTCGGCATGGCGATCACCCTGGTGGGTACCGCCGTCGCCACCGGCATCCTGCGACTGCGTCGACGGAGAGTGGCACCCACCCAGGAGCAATGACCTGCTTCTTTCACCACGCTTTCAGCCACGTTACAGACTAAAAGTCCCGTAGCACATGGGATTCCGCTTGCTATTCTGAGAAAGATGCCGGGAATGGTCGCGTCAGCGTTTCACTCACGACAATCCCCATGGACCATGACGGTTGTCCATGAACCCGGCAGGTCTACTCTGCATGGGGATAAAACCATGAAAACAACAAACACATTGAGCGCCACACTGGCGGGCCTGTTAATCACTGGCAACCTGGCTTCCGGCCTCGCCTGGCACATTCATCTGACACCCCGGTAGGTGAAGATGTCGCCGCACTGGTCGAGTCGATTCGAATTGCCAATCAGAGATTCGAGAACGTGAACGTAGCACTGGCAGAGGGCTATATCCCGGACCCCTCCGGCCAATGCGTCAGCGCGGCTGAAGAGGGGCTGCCCGCCGAACTGGGTGACATGGGCATCCACTACATCCGCCCCGACCTGCTGGGCATCACGGCGACCGAGCCGCGGATCGACGGCACCGGAACCCATACCGACTTTCTCAATCCCGCCATCCTGCTCTACGAGCCGCAGCAAGACGGTTCACTGGTGCTGGTGGGAGTCGAGAACCTGGTGTTCCAGAAGGCCTGGGAGACGGCAGGCAATACCGAGCCACCCACCTTCGCTGGCCGCACCTGGGACTACATGGCCAACAACCCTGATACGGCAATCGACGAGGCACACGGCTTCGAACCCCACTACGACCAGCACGTGTGGTTTCGTGACAATGGCGTCACCCATCTCGAGCCCTTCAATCCCTTGGTGAGCTGCACCCATCACACCCTGTGAATCGATGGACTCCCCAACACCACTCGGCAGTGACACCGGAGAACGAAAAAAGGCGGCAATGGCGAGTTCGCCACTGCCGCCTTATCGTCTTCCACAAACCTCAGAAGTTCGGCTTGCGCTTCTCGACGAAGGCACTCATGCCCTCACTCTGCTCCTCACCGGCGAAACAGCAGGCGAACAGGGCCGTTTCCAGGGCCAATGCACTGTCCAGATCCTGGTCCATGCCATCGTGGACCGCCTGCTTGGCACCACGAACCGCCTGCGGGCCGTTGCCGGACAGCTGCTTGGCCAGTTCGTCGGCATAGGCTTCGAGCTCGGCCTGGGGCATCACACGATTGACCAGACCGATGCGCAAGGCCTCCTGGGCATCGATCTTGCGACCGGTGGTGACGAGATCCAGCGCCATGGCCGGGCCGACCCGGCGCGGCAAGCGCTGGGTTCCACCGAAACCCGGAATCACGCCCAGCAACACCTCGGGCTGGCCGAAAATGGCATTGTCGCTGGCTACGGCCCAGTCGCAGGCCAGCGCCAGCTCGCAGCCGCCGCCAAGACAAAACCCGTTCACCAGGGCGACCACCGGCACCGGCAACAGCTCGAGTCGCTTGATGGTACGCAGCGCCTGGCTGGCAAACGCCCGCGCCTGTTCCGGCGTCTTGTCCCGCATCTCGGTGATATCGGCACCGGCGACAAAGGACTTTTCACCGGACCCGGTGATCAACACGCCGCGAAGGTCATCGCGCTTCTCGAGCTCCGTCAGCACCGCTTCCAGTTCGGTCAGCAAGGCACTGTTGAGGGCATTCAACGCCTTGGGGCGGTTGATGGTCAGGCGCACGATGCCGGCGCTATCCGCTAAATCGATCAGCTTTTCGCTCATGTGGGGCTCCTGGTTAGTCGCGTTCTTGTGGAGTAGCTACCGACCAACCCTAGCGAACGCTTGGTTGGTCGGCAATCCCTCATTTTGTCGGAGACGAGTGAACTACTGCATGCTGACGACGACCCTTCCACGCACCTGGCCCTTCAAAAGCTCCCCTGCCTTGTCGATGGCCTCATCGAGGCCTACGGTCTGGGTAATGGCATCGAGTTGAGCGGGATCGAGCAGCTCACCCAGGCGACGCCATGCCTCGATTCGCTCCACGCGAGGTTTCATGACACTGTCGATACCGGCAAGCGTCACGCCTCGCAGGATGAACGGCGCGACGGTGGCGGGAAGGTCCATCCCCTGGGCCAGGCCACAGGCTGCCACCGTGCCACCGTACTGCGTGGAGGCCAGGACATTGGCCAGAGTGTGGCTACCTACCGAGTCAATGGCCCCCGCCCAGCGCTCCTTCCCCAGGGGCCGACCGGGCTCCGACAGTTCGCTGCGATCCAGGATCTCCTGTGCCCCCAGCTCACGCAGATAGGCTGCCTCCTGGGGCCGTCCCGTGGCGGCGATGACCCGATAGCCCAGCCGCGACAGCAGCGCGATGGCATAGCTCCCTACGCCGCCATTGGCACCGGTCACCAGCACGTCTCCCCGGTCCGGCACGACGCCCTGACGCTCCAGCGCCATGACGGCAAGCATCGCCGTGTAGCCGGCAGTGCCGATGGCCATGGCTTGGCGAGCGCTGAACGCCGCTGGCAGGGGAATCAGCCAATCGCTCTTGAGGCGTGCCTTTTCAGCCAGGCCGCCCCAGTGCGCTTCACCCACGCCCCACCCATTGAGCAGAACGCTGTCACCGGCCTTGAATTCAGCAGATGAAGACTCTTCCACTGTTCCTGCCAGGTCTATCCCCGGCACCATGGGAAACTGCCTGACCACCGGTCCCTTGCCGGTAATGGCGAGGGCATCCTTGTAGTTCAGCGTGCTGCATTCAACCCGTACGGTGACGTCACCTTCGGGAAGTTGCGAATCGTCCAGCGTCTGGATGGCGACTTGCTGGCCTTTATCCTGCTTCTCGATCAAGATTGCCTTGAACATCGCCTTTCTCCCTTATAGACCGATCGACTAATTAATGTCGTGAAAATGGGGCTACCGAGGCAGACCCTCTAGATAGCACTGAATGAAGATCTCCATGGGACGGACGCTGCGCGCCAGCCGAGAACGCATCACGGCGCCTCCCAGCCGATCCAGAAAGCTTCGGCAAGCAGACTGCAATCGGCGTCCCGGGAAAGCTCACCTGCCGTTTGCGCCTCTTCCAGGCAACCCGCCAGGCGCCGCTGCCAATCATCCAGCGTCTCCTGCAGCCGGTGTCGATACGCATCCGGCAAGCTGCCGACCTCCTGCCCCAGGTTCCCCACCAGACATCCCCGCCGAAAATCATGACGCGCCATCCCGGTCTTGGCATCGGCCACGAAGGCATCGATTCGACGAAGCGGCGGTAGCTGCGTGTTCAACAGGTGGCGATCCAGCTTGTTGGCGAAATAGGCCCCGTAATGCTCCAGGATGGCGAGGCCGAAGGCGTCCTTGCTGGAGAAGTAGTAGTAGAAGGACCCCTTGGGGACGCCGACTCGCTTGAGAATGCCGTCGATCCCGGACGCCGTGAACCCCTGCTCGGTCAGCACCTCGGTGCCGCTTCGAATCAGCGCGGCGCGCGTGTCCTGATCGGCCCGAGGCGACTTGGGGGGACGCCCGCGGCGGGGCTTGGCTGCTGAATGGGTCATGC
>NZ_AZQX01000238.1:0-8778 GCF_000568385.1 Halomonas sp. BC04 | reverse complement strand
CAGCAAGCTGGACCTGTTACCGCTCGACTTGCATGTGTTAAGCCTGCCGCCAGCGTTCAATCTGAGCCATGATCAAACTCTTCAGTTTCAAATCATTGCGGTTCTTGCTCAGCCACCACCCGAAGGCGACAGCTGAAAGCGAACCAATCTTGGCTCAAGGTCAAAGCTTCTCAAAAAGACCCGAAGGTCTTCGACGAGTCGCTTGCCTTGAAATGGTGTGACTTCTCACCACCTCATCGACAAGCGCCCACATGAATTACCTGATCGATTGTTAAAGAGCGGCTCCCGTTCTCTTCAAACCACACGTGAAGAGCGGAGCGTCTCGCTTGCTGTCGTGGCGGCTGACTCTGTCAGCGGCCTCGCCAGCGCCCTGCGAGGAAGGCGTATTCTACTGAATCGGCTGAGCTTGTCAACTCTCTTCGCTGGCCTCACCGGAGTGAGCGTGCCATCGAAGCGCCGCTACCGCCGGCTGCCTTCAGCGTGGCGTGCATTCTACCGTCTCCGGCGCTCCTGTCAATCGCGAATCTCACCAGCCGATCCGAAAAAACCAAACAGAAACAAGCACTTTCTCCACTTCCACCGCCGGTAACGTTTGCCCGTTGCCGGCAGCGGATGCGTACTTTACTCATTACCGGAGCGGCGCACAACCCCTAGCCGTCAAAAAACTATAGTTCACTCTGCCGGAGCCTTCCATGACCATCGTCAAGTCTTTCGACGAGCGCGAGCAAACAGGGGGCTGTTGGGCGTCACCGATCATATTACCCAGAGGTCGACGAACTGATGCACCGGCGTCTTTTCAAGCCGCGGCTGATCGCAGCATAGCTCGAAGATCCGGGCGGTTCGCCCCAGCGGAAAGCGCGTGCCAGGTTGCGCCTGAACTTCTCCTCCAGCACGGTGATCCCTTCGGAGCGCCGCCGCCGGTGCCCGATCGGGTATTCGACCTCGACCTTGTCGGTGGCGCTGCCATCCTTGAAGAAGACCTGGATGGCGTTGGCAATCGAGCGCTTGTCGGGATCGTGATAGTCCTGCGAGTAGCGCGCGTCCTCCTCCACCTCCATCTTGTCACGCAACTCGTCGATGATCGGGTTCGCCGCGTGGAAGTCGTCCTCGTAGTGCTCGGCCACCAGGCTGCCGAAGGCGAGTGGCACGGCGGTCATGTACTGGAGGCAATGGTCCCGGTCCGCCGGGTTGGCCAAGGGGCCGGACTTGGAGATGATGCGAATCGCCGAATCATGGGTGGTCAATACGATCCTGTCGATCTCATCAAGACGATCCTTGACCTGGGGATGCAGGGTGACGGCAGCCTCACAGGCGGTCTGGGCATGGAATTCCGCCGGGAAGGATATCTTGAACAGTACGTTTTCCATGACATAACTGCCGAACTCACGCTGGAAGGTGAACTTGCGCTCCTCTTCCGGCTTGGTCGCCAGGTCCTTGTTGGTATGGCTGAACAGCACGTCATAAAAACCCCACTGCGGCGCCGAAAGCGCCCCCGGCACCCCCATTTCACCACGCAGGGCGATATCGGCCAGCCGCACCCCTCGAGAGGTGGCGTCACCGGCGGCCCAGCTTTTTCGCGAACCGGCGTTGGGGGCGTGACGATAGGTGCGCAGACTCTGGCCATCGACCCAGGCATGGGAGAGCGCGGACAGAATCTGCTCCCGGTCGGCACCCATCATCTTGGCGGTCACGGCCGTGGAAGCCACCTTGACCAGCACCACATGGTCGAGGCCGACGCGATTGAAGGAGTTGTCCAGCGCCAGCACACCCTGGATCTCGTGGGCCATGATCATGGCTTCAAGCACGTCGCGCATGGTCAGCGGCGCCTCCCCCGCGGCGACCCGCTTCTGGGAGAGGTGGTCCGCCACCGCAAGGATGCCACCCAGGTTATCGGAGGGATGCCCCCACTCGGCGGCCAGCCAGGTATCGTTGTAGTCGAGCCAGCGCACGATACAGCCGATATCCCAGGCCGCCTTGACCGGGTCGAGGCGGAAGGATGTGCCGGGGACCCGGGCACCATGGGGCACGATGGTACCTTCGACGATCGGCCCCAGGTGTTTAGTGCATTCGGGGAAGCGAAGCGCCAGCAGACCGCACCCCAGCGTATCCATCAGGCAGTTGCGGGCCGTATCCCAGGCTTCGTCGCTCTCGACCCTGTAGTCGAGAACGTAGTCGGTAATTTTCTGCAGTTCCGCGTCGTAATCCGGACGCACATTGGTTTCGACGGTCGCGCTCATCGTCAACCTCCTCTGTCGCTGGAACAGGCAAGCACTTTCGCCCCCCGCCCCTGCGTGAGTCACTCTTCCGCTCTGCTCGCTACCCGATAGGGAGCCAATGCAGGAAGTATCGTTGCCCCACGCTCGGCCAGCCAGTGCCGATTCAGGTCAGAATTACACCTCCTGGAACGCATCACCGGGAACCCGCACCCAGCCCTCCATGAGAACCCGTGCGCTGCGGCTCATGATCGCCTTGGTCACCACCCAGTCGTCGCCAACGCAGGTGGCTTCGGCGCCAACCCGAAGTGTGCCCGACGGGTGCCCGAAGTGCACGGAGGTACGCTCGCCACCACCTGCCGCCAGATTGACCAGCGTTCCCGGTACCGACGCGGCGGCACCGATAGCAACGGCGGCCGTGCCCATCATGGCGTGGTGCAGCTTGCCCATGGAGAGCGCACGCACCAGCAGATCCACATCACTGGCCTTGACCGCCTTGCCGCTGGAGGAAATGTAGTCCACCGGCTTGGCGACGAAGGCCACCTTGGGCGTGTGCTGGCGGCTGGCCGCCTCGTCGATGTGCTGGATGAGCCCCATGCGCAACGCACCATGAGCGCGAATCGTCTCGAACATGGCCAGCGCATCGGGGTTGCCGTTGATGGCATCCTGCAATTCGTTGCCGGTATAGCCGATGGCTTCCGCGTTGAGGAAGATGGTCGGGATGCCGGCGTTGATCAAGGTCGCCTTCAACACTCCCACCCCCGGGACCTCGAGGTCATCCACCACATTGCCGGTGGGGAACATCGCCCCCTCGCCGTCGGCGGGGTCCATGAAGGCCACCGGCACTTCCGCCGCCGGGAAGGTGACGCCGTCGAGCTCGAAGTCCCCGGTCTCCTGCACGGCGCCATCGGTGATCGGCACCTCAGCGATGATGGTCTTGCCAATATTGGCCTGCCAGATACGTACCATGCCACGCCGTTCTGAGGAATGCGCGCCGGGTCCACCAGGCCGTTGCTGATGGCGAAAGGCCCAACCGCCGCCGACAGGTTGCCGCAATTGCCGCTCCAGTCGACGAAGGCCTTGTCGATGGAGACCTGACCGAACAGGTAGTCGACGTCGTGGTCCGGCTGGCTGCTCTTCGACAGGATCACCGTCTTGCTGGTACTGGAGGTCGCCGCACCCATCCCGTCGATCTGCTTCTGGTAGGGATCGGGGCTGCCGATCACCCGCAGCAGCAGCCTGTCCCGCGCCGTACCGGGGGTCTGGGCCGCCTCGGGAAGATCCTGCAGTCGAAAGAACACACCCTTGCTGGTGCCACCGCGCATATAGGTGGCCGGGATTCTTATCTGAGAAACATGTGCCATGGAAATCGCTTCCTTGAGAAAGTGAGGGTAGAGACCAATCGACCCGGACCTTGTTTGGGGCCGGGTCGATCGGGTCCGTCAGACTGTCACCGCTCAGCCGACCGCTTCGATCTCAGACTCGAGAAAGTCCTTGGCGAAGCGCTGCAACACGCCACCGGCCTCGAAGATCGAGAGCTCCTCGGCGGTATCGAGACGACAGGTCACCGGCACTTCCACACGCTCGCCGTTCTGGCGATTGATCACCAGGGCCAGGGTCGCACGTGGCTTCGGCTCTCCCACCACATCGAAGGTCTCGGTGCCGTCGATGGCCAGGGTGTTGCGCGTGGTGCCCGCCTCGAACTCCAGCGGCAGTACCCCCATCCCGATCAGGTTGGTGCGATGGATACGCTCGAAGCCTTCCGCAGCAATAGCCTCCACCCCAGCCAGACGCACGCCCTTGGCCGCCCAGTCCCGGGAAGAACCCTGGCCGTAATCGGCACCGGCGATGATGATCAGCGGCTGCTTGCGCTCCATGTAGGTCTCGATCGCCTCCCACATGCGCGTGACCTTACCCTCCGGCTCGATGCGAGCCAGGGAGCCCTGCTTCACCTCACCGTTCTCCTGCACCATCTCGTTGAGCAGCTTGGGGTTGGCGAAGGTGGCACGCTGGGCCGTGAGGTGATCGCCCCGGTGGGTGGCGTAGGAGTTGAAGTCCTCCTCCGGCACGCCCATGCGATGCAGGTACTCCCCCGCGGCGCTGTCCATCATGATGGCATTGGAGGGCGACAGGTGGTCAGTGGTGATGTTGTCGCCGAGAACCGCCAGGGGACGCATGCCCTTGAGCGAAAGCTCGCCGGCCAGGGCACCCTCCCAATAGGGCGGACGGCGGATATAGGTGCTCTGGGGCCGCCAATCGTAAAGCGGGCTCACCTGCGCGCGCGCGCCCTTGTCCACATCGAACATCGGGATGTAGGTCTCCCGGAACTGCTCGGGCTTCACGCTCGCCTTGACGATGGCATCGATCTCTTCATCGCTGGGCCAGATGTCCTTCAGGGTGATGGGGTTGCCATCCTGATCGTAGCCCAGCGCATCCTTCTCGATGTCGAAGCGTATGGTGCCGGCAATGGCATAGGCAACCACCAGCGGCGGCGAAGCCAGGAAAGCCTGCTTGGCATAGGGGTGGATCCGGCCATCGAAGTTGCGGTTGCCCGACAGCACCGCCGTGGCGTAGAGGTCGCGATCGACGATCTCCTGCTGGATCACCGGGTCCAGGGCGCCGCTCATGCCATTGCAGGTGGTGCAGGCAAAGGCCACCACGCCGAAGCCGAGCTCTTCCAGCTCGGGCAACAACCGGGCCTCCTCCAGGTACATCTTCACCGTCTTCGAACCCGGCGCCAGGGAGGACTTCACCCATGGCTTGCGAGTCAGGCCCAGCTTGTTGGCATTACGGGCGATCAGGCCCGCCGCCACCATGTTGCGTGGGTTGCTGGTGTTGGTGCAGCTGGTGATGGCGGCAATGATCACCGCCCCATCAGGCATCTTACCCTCCTCGTTTTCCACCGTCCCGCTGATGCCGCGGGATGCCAGCTCCGAGGTGGGCAGCAAGGCATGGGGGTTGGAGGGGCCGGCCAGGGTACGGGGGACCGAGGAGAGATCGAAGGTCAATACCCGCTCATACTCGGCGTTTTCCAGGCTGTCCGCCCACAGGCCGGTCTCCCTGGCGAAGCGCTCCACCAGGGCGACCTGATCGTCCTCGCGGCCAGTCAGCTTGAGGTAGTCGATGGTCTGCTCATCGATATAGAACATGGCGGCGGTGGCGCCGTATTCCGGGGTCATGTTGGAAATGGTGGCCCGGTCGCCCACGGTCAGGCTCGAGGCGCCTTCACCGAAGAACTCCAGGTAGGCACCCACCACTCGCTCGCGACGCAGGAACTCGGTCAGCGCCAGCACCATGTCGGTGCTGGTGATGCCCGGCTGCAGCTTGCCGGTAAGTTCGACACCGATGATATCCGGCAGGCGCATGTAGGAGGCACGACCCAGCATGACGCTCTCGGCTTCCAGGCCACCCACACCAACGGAGATCACGCCCAGGGCATCGACCATCGGTGTATGGCTGTCGGTGCCGACGCAGGTATCGACGAAGGCTACACCATCACGAACCTGGACTACCGGTGACATTTTCTCCAGGTTGATCTGGTGCATGATGCCGTTGCCGGGCGGGATCACATCCACGTTCTCGAAGGCGGTCTTGGTCCAGTTGATGAAGTGGAAGCGGTCGTCGTTGCGCCGATCCTCGATGGCACGGTTCTTCTCGAAGGCATCCTTCTCGAAACCGGCATGCTCCACGGCCAGCGAGTGGTCGACGATCAGCTGGGTCGGTACCACCGGGTTCACCTTGGCCGGGTCACCGCCCTGCTCGGCGATGGCATCTCGCAAGCCGGCCAGGTCCACGAGTGCCGTCTGGCCGAGAATGTCGTGACAAACCACCCTGGCCGGATACCAAGGGAAGTCCAGGTCGCGCTTGCGCTCGATCAACTGCTTCAGCGAATCCGTCAGCATGGCGGGCTCGCAGCGGCGCACCAGGTTTTCGGCCAGCACCCGCGAGGTGTAGGGAAGGGTTTCATAGGCACCGGGCTGGATCGCATCGACGGCGGCACGCACGTCAAAATAGTCCAGCTCGGTCCCGGGTAGGCGTTTGCGATAATCGGTATTCATGGCGTCGGGCATCCGTCGAGTCGAGCTCAGAGGTGCGGGCCGGGGGTTGCCCCGCCTCTGCAAAGAGGGACAAGGCGGCGGCCGCGGAACGGTCGCCGCCACTTGCGCAGGTCAGTCGCGCTGTTCGATGGGCACCCACTCGCTCTGCTCGGGGCCGATATAGTCAGCGCTGGGTCGGATGATGCGATTGTTGGCTCGCTGCTCGAAGACATGGGCGCACCAGCCGGTCACCCGCGAGCAGACGAAGATCGGGGTGAACAGCTTGGTGGGAATATCCATGAAGTGATAAGCGCTGGCGTGGAAGAAATCCGCGTTGCAGAACAACTTCTTCTCGCGCCACATGACGTCCTCGACCCGCACGGAAACCGGATACAGCACGGTGTCGCCCACATCCTGGGCCAGCTTCTCCGACCACTCCTTGATGATGGCGTTGCGCGGATCGGACTCGCGATAGATCGCATGGCCGAAGCCCATGATCTTCTCCTTGCGCTCGAGCATGCCCATGATCTCGCGCTCGGCCTCTTCCGGCGACTTCCAGTTCTCGATCATGT
The DNA here is from genome assembly GCF_000568385.1 of Halomonas sp. BC04. Lineage (NCBI taxonomy): Bacteria > Pseudomonadati > Pseudomonadota > Gammaproteobacteria > Oceanospirillales > Halomonadaceae > Halomonas > Halomonas sp. BC04. The sequence goes on along the minus strand of NZ_AZQX01000238.1, from coordinate 1,956 downwards.
CCATTGCCGCCTCGTTGGCGCCGCCATGCAACGGGCCGCGCAGCGAACCGATGGCGCCGGTCACGCAGGAGTGCATGTCGGATAGGGTCGATGCACAGACGCGGGCGGTGAAGGTCGAGGCGTTGAACTCATGCTCGGCATAGAGGATCAGTGAGACGTTCATCACCCGGGCGTGCAGTTCGGAAGGCACTTCGCCACGCAGCAGATGCAGGAAGTGGGCACCCACCGACTCGTCGTCGGTCTCGGTCTCGATGCGCACGCCGTCATGGGAGTAGCGATACCAGTAGCAGATGATCGAGGGCAGCACCGCCAGCAGGCGGTCGGATACATCCTGCTGCTCGTCGAAGCTCTCCTCGGTCTCGAGGTTACCCAGCATGGAGGCGCCGGTCCGCATCACATCCATGGGATGGGCATTGGCCGGAATCTGCTCGAGCACGGCCTTGAGGGGCTGCGGCAGGCCACGCAGGCCCTTGAGCTTGGCAATGTAGGCGTCGAGCTCGGTCTGGTTGGGCAGCTTGCCCTTGAGTAAAAGATAGGCCACTTCCTCGAAGCGAGCCTTTTCTGCCAGTTCCTTGACGTCAAAGCCACGGTAGGTCAGGCCCGAACCGGTCTTGCCGACGGTGCACAGCGCCGTGGTGCCGGCGCTCTGGCCGCGAAGGCCGGTACTGCTGACGGGTTTATCTGACATGTCGCGTCTCCTGTATTGGTCGGTCTTGCGTCTTATCGATGTCATGGGCGCCACGCCACCAGGCCGGGAACCGAGCCTCAATGTGACGCCATCGGGATGCCTTGCGTTACCGCGTCCTTCACTCGCCGCCCTTCTCGAACAGCGCGTCCAGCTTCTGCTCGAAGCTGTGGTAGTTGAGGAAGTCATAAAGCTCGTCGCGGGTCTGCATCAGTTCGACCACATCACGCTGATGGCCGTTGTCGTGAATGCTCTGGTAGACCTTCAGCGCGGCGGCGTTCATGGCGCGGAATGCAGACAGCGGATAGAGCACCATGCGGCAGCCCACCTCGCCGAGCTCCTGCTGGCTGAACAGCGGCGTGGCACCGAATTCGGTGATGTTGGCCAGGATCGGCGCATCGACGCGCTCGCAGAAGGCACGGTAGTCATCCAGGGTGTGCACCGCTTCGGCGAAGATGGCGTCGGCGCCGGCTTCGATGCAGGCGCCGGCACGTTCGATGGCGGCATCCAGGCCATCCTTCTGGAAGGCATCGGTGCGTGCGATCAGGTAGAAATCCGGATCGACTTTCGCGTCGGCGGCGGCCTTGACGCGGTCCACCATCTCCTCCTGGGAGACGATCGCCTTGTTCGGGCGATGCCCGCAGCGCTTCTGGGCCACCTGATCCTCGATATGCACGGCGGCGACACCGGCACGCTGCATCTCCTTGACGGTACGGGCAATATTGAAGGCACCACCCCAGCCCGTATCGATATCCACCAGCAGCGGCAGGTCCGTGGCGCCGCAGATACGGTGGGCGTCCGCCACCACGTCGTTCATGGTAGTCATGCCCAGGTCGGGCAGACCAAAGGAGGCGTTTGCCACGCCACCACCAGACAGGTAGATGGCCTGATGCCCCACCCGCTCGGCCATCATGGCGGTATAGGCATTGATGGTGCCCACGATCGGCAACGGCCGATTGGCTTCGAGTGCGGCACGAAAACGTGCGCCGGGAGTGGATCGATTCATGGCAAAGTTCCTCAGTGGTCCGGGATATCGGTGTACGGGATAGGTCCAGCCGGCCTCAGGTGGTCACCTCGGCTTGCTGCGTGAGAATCGTGGCGTAGCGGTCAACCACATTGGCCCGCGAAGCGCTGACATGACGACGCATCAGCAGCTCGGCCAGCTCGGCATCCCCGGCCTCGATGGCATCGACGATACGGTGGTGCTCGACGAAGGCCCGGTGAGGGCGCGTCCCGCTGGCGCTGAACTGGGTACGGTAGAGCCGCACCAG
>NZ_AZQX01000237.1:0-8735 GCF_000568385.1 Halomonas sp. BC04 | reverse complement strand
GTAGTCACCACTCGAGTGGATACAGTTCACGCCACCGCTCAGGGCGGCTTCGACGGCACGACGACCGTTGCGGTTCTGTTGTTCGGCTTCTTGCCTGGTCGGCTCGCCAGGTAGTGTCACGTGATCCGCCGTGCTGGTAAAACGCATGGCCCCGAAGCAGATTTCCGATAGTACGAGGTCGGTATTGCCGAATTTTCTATAACGCATAGGGATACCACTCTCTCTGGTTGTTGTTCTCTACCTCGTCAGGACGAAGTAGGGAGTAATCGCGGGCTGTATGGATTATTGGCGATGGCATCAAGGCATAGGAGCCGGGTCGCCATCGGTCCCCACCGAAAACACGTCGTACTCCCGCACGCCTTCTTCACGTTGGCCGGTAATGCCTACCCAGCCATTTGCGCCTACTCTGTCGGGTTCGATATTGCTCACCTCGTAATGCCACCAGGCGGGCTCGCTGGCTTCTCCACTGCCATCCCACGCCTTGGCGCGGGCATGCAAGGTGCCATCCTTTGCGAAGACCTGCAGACGCAGCCAGAACCATTGGTCCGGTGCCCAAGGAAAGAAACTCTCACCCCAGATTCTGGCCACTCCGTGAGGCCGCTCAGGGCCTCTATCTCTTTCGCCCTGTGGGTTGTAGGCGATCAAGAACAAGGTCTGGCGCAGTTCCAGCTTGGCCGGCTCGTACTCGACCAGGCTGTGATTGGCGCCCTTGAAGAATTCGCAGGTTACCCCCTGTTCAGTGCCGCGCTCACCCTGGCCATCTCCACGTGCGATGACGCCAAAGCGCGAGTCAGCGCTGCTTGAACGCAGACGGGTGAGAATCTCGTAGCAGGATGAACCGCGAGGTACACGCTCCCAGGCCCAGGCGCGCCGGTTGTTGGTGTCGATGTGGTGCCGTAGTACCTTGCCGCCCACGGCGTCGGGTACCTCGTGAATCTCGAGGCGGTGGCCGCCCGGTATCCAGGCATCTCGCCAATCCTTGGGAGCGTTGCCAACTGAATAGTCGGAGAAATCGGTGAAATACTGTGCCATGTTAGATGTCCCTAAGTTAGCGAAGCAGGTGCCAACGGCAGCAGGCCATCGGTGGTCCGCCACCAACGAAACCGTTGGCGTCCATCATGCCCTTGTCCAGGTCGGCGATAGGCATGGATCCATCCTTTCCAAGGCATAGGTCTGTGCGCTTGCCGTAGAGCTCCGCCATCATTCGAGTAGAATGGACTATTCCTCTTGCTGTCCTGCTTAGCCACCGGCTCATTCCGGCCCGGTGGCTGCTCCGCCGAGACATGGCGTCATGCCGTTTCCGGCATTTCACGTAATTCCAGCTTGTAGCCGGTCGGGTCCACAGCGAATGCGATACGCATCCTGTTCTGCATGGTCTTGGGCAACAGCGAGAACTCGACGCCACGCGACTTCCACTCTTCATAGGTGTCATCGACACTCGCCACATCGAAGGCCATGTGACCGTAGCCGTCGCCCAAGTCATAGGAGCGGCCATCATGGTTATAGGTCAACTCGATCTCATGGCCACTCTTGGGATCACGCAGGAAGGCGATGGTTGCGTCATTGCCGGGTAGTTCTTCCTTGGAAACGAACTCGAGCCCGATCTTCTTGGTATAGAATTCAATGGATTCATCGAGGTCTTCGACACGAATCATGGTGTGTACGAGTCGCATTTTATGCTCCTTATGTTGTTTGCATTTTAGGAATAGTCACTACTTGATATTTTCGTTAGCCCACTTCTTATGAACGGCCAATGCCATCAAGCGGCGGTCACGCCACTGCTGGCGAGCCTTGTGTTGATCCATCGGCACCCGCTCGCGAAAATTCTTATCGATGTAGTCCAGCAGCGGACCGGCCCAGGGCATAAGGTCGCGCTGCTCCATGGCGATATTGCGGTTCATGGCCTCGTACTTCTCGGCGTATTCGCGAAAACCATTGGGCGCGTTGAGGTCGCCGACTTCCAGCGGACCGATGAATGACCACCTCTGGCTGATGCCTTCCGACATCGCCTTATCCACATCTTCGGGAGACACCACTCCCATCGCGACAAGGCGAAACGCTTCCTGGAGGATTGGAGACTGGAAGCGGTTCATGATGAAGCCGGTGACCTCCTTGTGCAGGGTGATGGGTGACATGCCCATGGCTTCGAGGCGCTCGCGGGTCTTCTGCGCCACTTCAGGGTCTGTCCAGGGGGCCGGTACAAGCTCGAGAATGGTCACCACGTAAGGGGGGTTGGTGGGATGGACGATCATGCAGCGATGACGGCCCTCGAGTTCCTCAGTGAACTTGGAGGTCACGATGGAAGAGGACGAGCTGGCCAGTACCGCATCCTTGGGAGCGATCTTGTCCAGCTTGGTGAAGAGCTCACGCTTTAGCTCAAGCACTTCGGGCGCATTCTCCTGGACATGGATCGCCCCTTCGACGGCTTCCTCCATGGTCTTGACCGGGACCATCCGGCTCATTACATCATCGGTGGTGCGATCGTTGAGCAGACCATTCTGCTCAAGGTCGGCTACCGTCTCGCGCATCAGGGGTATGGCTGCATCGGCTACGCCATCCTTGGGGTCATAAAGGGTGACTTCGTAGCCTCCGCGTGAGAAGCAGATCGCGAAGGCGCGTCCGATGATACCGCTGCCGATCATTGCGACACGTTCCGTCATGATGATTCTCCTGTCTAATGACTTGTCAGTTAATTGGGCTGTGTATCTTCTTGGTGAATGGACCCGGTTAGCGATTGACGACCCTTGGGTCCAGCAGGGTATAGAGCATATCGGCCAGCAGGTTGAGGCCAATGTAGAGTGCTGCAACAGTCGTCAAACCTGCCGCCACTACTGGGATATCGAGCATGCGAATGGAGTCCATCAACAGGCGCCCGAAGCCGGGCCAGGCGAAGACAGTCTCGATCACCATCGAGCCGGCGAGTATCCAGCCAAACTGCAGGGCATAGAGTGTGACGTAGGGAATCAGGGCATTGCGCAGGGCATGCACGTAGATCACTTTGGTTTCGCTGAGCCCCTTGGCTCGGGCGGTGCGCACGTAGTCTTCGTTGATCACCTCGAGAACAGTGGAGCGCATCATCCGCGTGAGGTAAGCCATGGGCATGAGTGACAAAATGAACATTGGCATCAAAATGTAGCGTGCCTGTGTCCAGATCGGCGAGCCTGGGTCGGCGCGTCCTGATGAGGCAGAATGCCCAGGAAAGACGAGAAAAACAGGATTGCCATGATACCCACCCAGAAGTTGGGTGCGGCCTGGCCGATCAGTGCCACGAAACGGGCCACATAGTCGATCCAGGAGTTGCGGTGCACGGCGCTGATCACCCCGACGGGGATCGAGACGAGAGCGGCGAGCAGCATGGCGGGAAGGGCCAGTTCCGCCGAGCGGATCAGTCGTTCACCGATGATCGGTATCACGTCGACGCGGTGACGATAGGAAACACCGAAGTCCAGTTGAACGGCACTGGTCATGAAATGGTAGTACTGGACGATTAGAGGCTGGTCGAAGCCGAGCGATCGACGGTAGGCTTCGAGGACTTCCGCCGAGGCATCGGGGCCAACGTACATCAGCGCCGGGTCACCGATCACGAACATCATCAGGAAGGCTAGTGTCAGAGCAGCCAATATCACGATCAGGCCTTGCACCAGGCGGTTAGCTAAATAGAACATCGAAGGCGCTCCCCGAGGAACTTTCTTGTTTGGTTAACGGGCAACCGGCATCAGGCCGGTTGCCCGAGCAACATCACTCCTTGACGTATATCGATGCAAAGTCATCTACCAGCATTGAGGGATGCGGGTAATAGCCACCGATACGTTCATTGAGTCCCATGGGGATCGGCATCAGGTAGGTGTAGAGCCAGGGCGGGTCCTCGTGAAGGATTTCCTGCATGGCATAGTTGAGCTCTTGGCGACGGTCCTCATCGATAGTCCTGGAGAGCTCTGTGTACATCTCCTCCCACTCCTGGTAGCGGTCGCTATAGGTCGCCCAGTGGGTGGAGTTGGTCTGGCGGCCATCGTGCACCGCCCACATATCGGTCTCCGGGGTATTCTCGGCCGCCGACCAGGCGAAGGCGTGGACGCTTAACGTCCGGGCCGCCCAGCGTTCACGTACCACACTCCAGTCGAGTTGGCGTACTTCACCGACTTCGACGCCAATAGCACCCCAATAAGCCGCGGCAATCTCGGCATAGTCGGAAGATTCTGGCGTCATGATATCGATGGTGTCGATTGTGAAACCGTCCGGATAGCCGGCTTCGGCGAGCAGCTCCATGGCACGCTCGAGATCGAAGGGATAGGGCTCCAGGTCAGGATGATCATGTGGTGGGTTGACCACATTGACCATCTGCAACTCCTGGTTGCCGAAGGCCAGTGCATTGACCATCTCCTCGCGGTCAATGGCGTAGTTCAGTGCCTGGCGAACCCGTGGGTCACGTAGCTCCTCGTACATGTCCATGTTGAAGCCCAGCATGCCACGCACCAGGCTTGGCCCGATCACTGTGGTCACACCATCGGCATCCTCTGCGGTATCCACCAGGTCGGGGCGAAGGCGAATAATATCGACATTGCCATCAATCAGTTCGGATAGAGCAGTGGACTCCTCGGGGATATTACGGAAGACAAACCGCTCAATGTTGCTATTATCGTGCCATCCCCAATAATCGTCGTGGCGATCAAGGATAACTCGGTCATCGGCACGATACTCATTGAATTTGTAAGGGCCTGTACCCATTGGCTGGAAACGCTTGTCATCAATATCCTCGATCGCCTGATAATGGCCAGGCTCCATGATGAAGGCACCGTTGCGCGACAGCTGGCTAGGAAGAATGGGTGCCGGCTCAGTTGTATGAATTATCACCTCATAGTCATTGACAATTTCCACGTAGTCGATCGGGACATCGAGAAACTTGTCGCCACTAGGGAAATCCTCGCGGAAGGGTCGCTCAATACTATATTTCACCGCCTCGGCATTGAAGGGCTCCCCGTTGTGGAAGGTCACGCCTTCGCGGAGCTTGAAGCGCCAGGCATTCTCGCCTTCGATTGGCTCCCATTCGGTAGCTAGGGCGGGGCGCAGGCCACTTTTCTCACCTTCGGGCGCCCGGGCATCGAAGTCCCAGACGAGTGGCTCGAACATGGCCTTGGATACCATCTGCTCCGAGTAGTTGACGTTCATCACCGGATCACCGATGACGTCGATGGTTTCGTAGAGGACGTAGGTGACAGTATTGGCTTGGGCTTGAACCGCACCGGCAATGGCGGTTAGTGCCAGTGACGGTATGAGAGCACGGCGTATTATCTTGGATGGCATTTTCATTGTTGTCTCCAGCTGGTTTACCATTTTTCGAATGAAACATAGTTGATATTTCTATTTGCTATTTCCTGCTCCTTATTCTGCCTTGACATCGAAGTGATCTCTCACCCAATCCCCGAGGAGATTGAAAGCGAGAACGGTGAAGGTGATCGCCAATCCAGGGAATAGTGCGAACCACCAGTTACGCAGCATGACATCACGTGCGTCTGCGATCATGTTTCCCCAAGTGGGAATGGCTGTGGGAATCCCCAGTCCGAAGAAGCTTAAAGAGGCCTCGTAATAGATGGCGATGGCCAGGGTGAAGCTGGCAACCACCAGCATCGAAGCCAGTGCATTAGGCAGTACATGCTTGAAGATCAGGCGCACATTACCGGCGCCCAGCGCCCGTGAGGCTTGAACGTATTCCGTCTCGCGAACCTTGATCACCTCGGAGCGCACGATACGGGCGTAATAGGCCCACTGAGTCAAGGCAATGACAAAGATCAGTTCGATCACTCCGGAACCGATCAGGGCCATAACGATCAGGCCGATCAACAGGCTGGGGAAGGCCAGCTGCAAGTCGGCCAGGCGCATGATCACGGCGTCCATCCAGCGGCCGAAGAAGCCACTGATAAGGCCCATGAAGATGCCTACCAGACCGCTGACGATAACGGCCGAAATGGCGACGACCAGTGTCATCTGCGAGGCATATATCAAGCGACTAAGAATATCTCGACCAAGGGAATCAGTACCCAGAAAATAGATGGGATTTGAGTTTGCCTCTGTCCACACTGGCCACAGCATGCGGTTGCTGATATCCACTGCTCTCGGGTCGTGTGGTGCGATCCACTGTGCCGTAAAAGCAATAAGCACCATCAGAATCAGGAAGATCGCCGATGCCAAAGCTGCTTTTGACCGATACAGCGATCTTAGCGCACGCTTCCATTCACTACGCTTAGGGGCAACTTCCTGTGAATCTTTCTGGGGTGAGTTTTGTGGCTGATGAGCCGATGCAGTCGTTGTTGTCATTGTCTGGACTCCCGTTCATTACATTCCGGCTGATATCAGCGATGTATGCAGGCCTTGAAATGCCCTGGACTCGTCTCTTCCAGCGGCGGTACGACCTCGGCACACTCCTTGGTAGCAATGGGACAGCGTGTTCGGAACACGCAGCCGGAAGGTGGGCTGATCGGGCTGGGGATGTCACCCTTGAGAATGATGCGTGTCTTGTCGTCGCGACGACGTGGATCGGGGATCGGCATCGCGGAAAGAAGCGACTGCGTGTAGGGATGCGTGGGATCCTTATAGAGCTTCTCGGCTGGTGCCATTTCCATCACCTTGCCGAGGTAGAGCACAATCACCTTGTCGCAAGAGTGTTCAACTACCCCCAGGTCGTGGGAGATCATCAGCATCGAGAAGTTGTACTCTTCCTTCAGATCCTGCAGCAGGTTGAGCACCTGGCCTGGACCGAGACGTCCAGCGCCGAGACTGGCTCGTCGGCGACTAGCAGCTGCGGACTTACCGCCAGCGCACGAGCGATACCGATACGCTGACGCTGGCCACCGGAGAACTCGTGAGGATGGCGGTTGACATGAGCGGGACCTAGTCCAACGGTTACCAACAGTTTGGCAATGCGTTCATTGCGCTCCGCCATGCTGTACATGCGGTGGACATCCAGGCCTTCACGGATGATGGGGCCAACCTTCATGCGAGGGTTCAGACTGCCGTAGGGATCCTGGAAGATGATCTGGATGGCCTTGCGCATGGCCATCAACTCCTTGCCTTCTGCAGTAGCCACGTCGGTTTCACCGAACTCCATGCTGCCCGAGGTGGGATCGATGAGGCGCATGATCATGCGCCCGATGGTGGTTTTGCCGGACCCGGACTCGCCGACCAGGCCAACGACCTCGCCCTTGTTGACGGTGAAGGAGACATCATCGATCGCCTTGACCACCCGCCGGTTCTTCTTGAAGAAGGTCTTGCCGACCGGGAAGTACTTCTTCAGGTTGGAGACTCGCAGGACAACGTCTGGCGGCAGCTTGCTATCCATGATGTCCTGCTTGATGGCTGTATTTTCCATGATCAAGCGCTCCCCGCTTTGATGTCGTTCTCGATTTCCTGCCAACGTACGCAGCGCACCCGGTGGTCATCATCGATGGATTCCAGCGGCGGAATCTGTTTCGTGCAGATGTCCTTGGCGTACTGACAGCGGGGCTCGAAGCTGCAGCCTGGGGGAAGGTTCATGGGGCTTGGCACATTGCCGGGGATGGCCACCAGGCGATCTTTCTTGCCTTGTTTGTTGCCGCTCCAGGAGGGAATGGAGTTGAGCAGACCCTTGGTGTAAGGCATGGTCGGTCGCTCGTAGAGGTCGAATACGCCGGACTCCTCCACGGCCCGGCCGGTGTACATCACCACCACCCGATCAGCCATCTCCGCTACCACTGCCAGGTCATGTGTGATGAACAAAATGCTGGTGCCGATCTCCTTCTGCAGGTTGCGCATCAGGTCGAGGATCTGTGCCTGTATGGTCACGTCGAGCGCTGTGGTCGGCTCGTCGGCAATCAATAGCCTGGGGTTACAGGAGAGAGCGATGGCGATCATCACACGCTGGCGCATGCCACCGGACAGCTGGTGCGGATACTCCTTGGCGCGCTGGGCGGGCTCCGGAATGCTGACCAGATCGAGCATTTCGACGGCCTTCTTCCAGGCGGCTTTCTTGTCGAGCTTCTGGTGCAGGGCGACCGCCTCGGCGATCTGGTAACCACAAGTGAAAACCGGGTTGAGGCTGGTCATCGGCTCCTGGAAGATCATCGAGATGCGATTGCCGCGCAGGGCATGGCGCTTCTGCTTTTCCATCTTGACCAGGTCATCGCCTTCGAACAGCAGCTCACCCCCGGCGATATAACCCTTGCCCTTGGGCAGCAGATCCATGATGGCCAGGCTGGTGACCGATTTGCCTGAGCCGGATTCGCCGACCACGGCCAGGGTTTCACCCTCGTTGATGTCGAAACTGACGCCGTCGACGGCGGGAACGATGCCATCGTCGGTCTTGAAGTGGACCTGCAGTCCTTGACGCTGAGTAGCGGATTATTACCTGTCATCGCGTTGAGCTCTCTCTAGCAGGAAAAGGGCAGCTCGCCTCCTTCAGTAGAGGCGGTAGGCTCGGGCTAGGGAATCAGGACGGCACGTCCCGGCACTTTTCCGTGATGCAGGTCATGAAGCGCCTGGTTGGCGTCTTCGAGGCGGTACTCTCGAGTCGCCAGCTCTACGGCACCGCGGTCGGCCAATGACATCAGCTCGACCAGTTCGGGGTAGGTGCCGACCAGGTTGCCGACGATGGTTCTTTCGGTAACGATCATGTCGATAGTCGGGATCTCGATCTTGCCCCCGTAACCGATGATGTAATAGAAGCCATTGGCACGGGTCATGGCGAGGCCCTTGCTCACTGCGTC
>NZ_AZQX01000236.1:0-5292 GCF_000568385.1 Halomonas sp. BC04 | reverse complement strand
GGCATCGACTGGTGCGTTTCGACATGTCCGAGTACATGGAGCGCCACACCGTGTCACGGCTGATCGGTGCCCGCCGGCTACGTCGGCTACGACCAGGGCGGTCTGCTCACCGAGGCGATCACCAAGCAGCCCCATTGCGTGCTGTTGCTCGACGAGGTAGAGAAGGCCCACCCGGAAGTCTTCAACCTGCTGCTGCAGGTCATGGACCACGGACGGTTGACCGACAACAACGGGCGTGAGGCGGACTTCCGTCATGTGATCGTGATCATGACCTCCAACGCAGGGGCCGAGCAGCAGGCGCGGCGCTCCATCGGCTTCCAGTCCCAGGACCACTCCACCGATGCCATGGAGGTGATTCGCAAGACCTTCTCGCCGGAGTTCCGCAACCGGCTGGATGGGATCATCCAGTTCCACTCCCTGCCAACCTCCGTGGTGCGCAGCGTGGTGGACAAGTTCCTGGTGGAGCTGCAGGCGCAGCTCGACGAGAAGCGGGTCCAGCTGGATGTGGACATGGAGGCTCGCGACTGGCTGGCCGAGAAGGGCTACGATCCGAGCATGGGTGCGCGCCCGATGGCCCGTATCATCCAGGAGCGGCTGAAGAAGCCGCTGGCCGAGCTGATCCTGTTCGGTGAGCTGGCGGAGCATGGCGGGATCGTGCACGTCAGCGTGGAAGAGGGAGAACTGCACCTGTCCACGGAGGCGGAGTTGGCTGACGCTCCTTGATGGGCGCCCTGGCGCCCGCTCGACACAGCGCCCTGTCTTCGGACGGGGCGTTGTCGTGTGTGCAGGGAGCCGTGGTGCTGAGGAGTCGGGCTCGTGCGCGAAGCGCGATTAGCGTGAGCGGTAGACGATACGTCCCTTGGTGAGGTCGTAGGGGGTCAGCTCGACCTTGACCTTGTCACCGGTGAGGATGCGGATGTAGTTCTTGCGCATCTTGCCGGAGATGTGGGCCGTCACGACGTGGCCATTTTCCAGCTCGACGCGGAAAGTGGTGTTGGGAAGGGTATCGACGACGACGCCTTCCATTTCGATATGGTCTTCACGTGCCATATAGGCGGTTCCTCGCTGATGGTTACGATGATCTCGACGACTTCCATTATGACCGTTCCGCACGGTCCGAAGCCTCACTCGGCGACAGCAGGCAGGCCGCTGTGCCGACGGATAGCGCGGTATTGTGCCGCAAGCTGGGCGTCAAGGCAAAGAAGGCCTTACTTCGATGACGCATTTGCGGTAGGCAGTGTGCGCCGCCAATGCCGACCGTCGAGTATCTCCAGGGGCTGGTATGCCTCCTTGTAGGCCATCTTGCGACAGTTCCTGATCCAGTAGCCAAGGTAGACATGGGGCAGGTCCCGCCGGTATGCCTCCTGTACCAGGCTGAGAACGGCATAGGCACCTAGTGATCGGCGGTACCACTCTGGGTCGGGATCGAAGAAGGTGTAGATGGCCGATAGCCCATGCTCCAGGTGGTCAAAGGCCGATACGGCCAGCAGCCGGTTGCCAAGCCGGAATTCCAGCAGCCGTGAGTAGGCTTCGTCCAGAGTCAGGAAGGTACGGTACTGCTCGTGACTTGGCGGGAACATGTCACCGTCGCTGTGGCGAGCATAAATATAGCGTTCGTAGAGGGCATAGTGTTCCGCATCGAACTGCGCGGGTCGCTCGATCAGGCGGAGGTCCGCGTTGCGTCGGCGGATACGGCGCTGACTGCGGCTGGGCTGGAAGTCATGCACCGGGATGCGAACCGAGAGGCAGGCGCTGCAACCCTCGCAGTGGGGGCGATAGAGGTGACGCCCGCTGCGCCGGAAGCCGAGCAGGGCAAGCGCATCGTAGACGCCCTGGCTGTGGGACTCCTGAGGGTCCAGGAAAAGCGTTGTTGCCTCGTGGCCTTCAAGATAACTGCAGGCATGAGGCACGGTCAGGAAGAAGCGCAGATCCCGTACCGGATGCTGAGGCGTATTGCTGCTCACGTCGGTCGCTCCCTATGTGAAAGCGGATGTGGTCTCGGCGCAGGGGTCGTCTTCGGGCAGCGGCCAATCGGGTAGTCGATGGTCGTCGCCGGTTGAAGTCGGTTTCGCCAGGCACTCTTCAAGATAGCCGATGAAATCGGCGCGGGCGATGTCGCGAGCCCCCAGGCTGGCTAAATGGCGGGTATGCATCTGACAGTCGATCAGCCGGCCGTTGCCTTGCTGCATGGCACGGACCAGATGGACCAACGCCACCTTGGACGCATCCCGTGCCAGCGAAAACATCGACTCGCCGAAGAACACCGGACCCAGGGCCACGCCGTAGAGGCCGCCGACCAGCCGCTCGCCCTGCCAGACCTCCACGGAGCGGGCATAACCCAGCCTGTGCAGAGACAGGTAGGCGCTACGCATCTCCGTGGTGATCCAGGTGCCGGGCTGGCCAGGCCTGGGGGCGGCACAGGCGTCGACGGTCTCGGCGAAGGCGCGGTTGAAGGTTACCCGGAAATCGGCGTTGCGTAACCGTTTGGCCAGGCTGCGGCTGATGCGCAGGGCGTCGGGAAAGAGCACCATGCGAGGGTCCGGACTCCACCACAGGATGGGCTGGTCGTCGCTGTACCAGGGAAAGATGCCGCGTCGATAGGCCGCCAGCAGCCACTGGGGCGTCAGCGCGCCGCCTGCCGCCAGCAGCCCATCCGGGTCACGCAGCGCTTGTGACACGGGGGGGAAGCTCACCGGTTGTTCGGGAAGCCAGGGCAGCATGGTGCGGTGCTCCTTGTCGTGAAGGTATATCTAGTCTGACGCTGGAGCGACTCTTGCTCAAGCAACGTCCATGGCTACTGTGCCGGGGCCTGCTCTCCCGGTATGATGAACGGCTGAAACCGGCAATACGAATGCTTCTGAAAGGCGCCGCCAGGTGCGGCGCGAGGGGGTTGGCGAGTTGAGTGCAAAGGAAAAGAGCGTGCCCCGGCGCGCGACGGCGGAGAATGCCCGGCAGACGGCACGGCGCATGAGACTCCACCTGCACGGCGCAGCCCGCGAAGGTGCGATCATCCTGCTCCTGGCGGGCTGTGTGTTCCTGCTGCTGGCACTGTTCAGCTATGAGCCGGCAGACCCCGGCTGGTCCCATCGCGGGCCGGAGACCGATGTCGACAACTGGATGGGGCCCATCGGTGCCTGGTTATCCGACGTGCTCTATTCACTGTTCGGGGCCAGTGCCTCTGGTGGCCCGGCATGCTGGGGTTCGCCGGCTGGTGGCTGATCCGTTCACGCAAGGTTCACATCGAGTGGGATGCCACGGGGGTGGCGGTACGCCTGGGTGGGCTGGTCCTGCTGCTGCTGGGGACGACAACGCTTGGCGCACTGCACTTCTATAGTCCCGAAAGCAAACTGCCCTACGCATCCGGGGGGATTCTTGGCGAGGGGCTGGTGGGGGCCCTGATACCCCTGGTGGACACCGGTGGCACGGGGCTTCTAGCCCTGTCGGCGATGCTCTGCGGTTTTCCGCTGTTCACCGGTCTTTCATGCTGACGGTGATGGACGAGCTGGGGCATCGTGCCCTGCAACTCTGGCGCTGGGCCGCCACGCCCTTCGGCCTGGTCCGGGAGCGACAGGAGTTGCGTCGTGCCGAGCGCGATGAGCAGGTCGACGAGGAGCCGTTTGACGAACCGGAGATGGACGATGGCCAGAGTATATCGTCACCCGGCCGGCGTGGTTGGCGCCGCCTGCTGCCCTGGGGCGGTGGGGTGGAGCCTGCCGTCGGCAGTGCGGCATCCCGTGAGCCCAGTCTATCATCCGGCTTCGGCGACGATGGTGAAACCGATATTCCCTGGGAAGTCCCCGAGCGGACGCCATCGGCAAAGCGGCCTGAAGCCGCCTATACCGCCCGTGACGCTGCGCATGGGCATGCCACTGGCTCGGCATCAGCTTCTCCCCCGGAGCCTCCCTGGGGGGCGTGCCAGCGGCTGGTGCGGTTGCTGCGGACTCCTACCCCCTGAGTGCCAGCCGTCATGACGAGCCGGCATCGGTTTCCATGCCGCTACGGGCCACGGAGGGTCAGGAGGCGAAGACCGATGGGGCCGAAGCCGGGAGCGCTCGGCGGGATGCTCAAGCCGAGGCGGGGAGCTCCATCGCTGACCAAGCGGGATCCAGGCCCGAGCAGGGGAGGGCAGCGGCGACGGATACATCACGTCGTGAGCCGGGGCTCAGTGACTGGCAGCCCGATGAACACCTGGAGACGCAGGAGCCGCGTCTCAATTGGGACAGCCTGGTCGATGACCAGAATGAGAGTGGCCCGGCCGTGCCCGAACCTGAGACCAAGCCTGAGTCCGAACGGTCCGGGGACTATCCGGATCAGGCGGCCGGCCTGCGAGCCTGGCAGCAGGCGGCGGCGTCAAGAGAGGGAATCGCACCTCCGGAGCCCCGGGCAGACGAGCCTGACAGTGTCGAGCCGAGCGGGGAGCCGCAAGCCGATGGGCGTGTCGCCACCGCCGAGCAGGCCCGTGCCGCGGCGGCTCAGCCTGAAGGCCCGACGCTATGGACGGTGGAGCATCTGCAGAGCCAGCGTCCGCAGTTCGACGAGTTGGCGGAACCGGATGGCGAACTGCCGAGCCTGCGCCTGTTGACGCCGGCGGAGCCGCATCAGCAGAACTACACCGAGCAGCAGCTGACCGACATGGCGGAGTTGCTCGAGACCCGGTTGCGCGAGTATGGCGTCAAGGCCGAGGTCGTCAATACCTGGCCCGGCCCGGTGATCACCCGCTTCGAGATCAAGCCGGCTGCCGGGGTGAAGGTATCCAAGATCAGCAACCTGGCCAAGGATCTGGCGCGCTCGCTGATGGTCAAGAGCGTGCGGGTGGTCGAAGTGATCCCCGGTCGGCCGACGGTGGGCATCGAGATTCCCAACCCGCATCGCGCCATGATCCGCCTGCGCGAGGTGATCGATTCCGATCGCTACCAGCAGGAGGCCTCGCCGCTGACCATGGCGCTGGGCCAGGACATCGGCGGTGGTCCCGTCGTTGCCAACCTGGGCAAGATGCCCCACCTGTTGGTGGCCGGCACCACCGGTTCGGGCAAGTCGGTGGGGGTCAACGCCATGTTGATCTCCATGCTGCTCAAGGCCCCGCCCGAGGAGCTGCGGTTGATCATGGTCGACCCCAAGATGCTCGAACTCTCGGTCTATGACGGTATCCCGCACCTGCTGGCCCCGGTGGTCACCGACATGAAGGAGGCCGCCAATTCGCTGCGCTGGTGTGTGGCCGAGATGGAGCGCCGCTACAAGCTGATGGCGGCCATGGGGGTGCGCAACATCGCCGGCTTCAATGGCAAGCTCGAC
>NZ_AZQX01000235.1:0-8552 GCF_000568385.1 Halomonas sp. BC04 | reverse complement strand
AGTACTGCAGCCGTGGCATGAGGGATTTCACCAGCTGCTCCCGACAGGTGATGGAGTCGTCGTCCCAGTTGTCGCCATCCGAGGCCTGGGCCACATAAAGATTCCACTGGCCAGGCGGGTAGCGATCAGTAATGATCTCGTCGACCAGTGTCAGGGCGCTCGATACGATGGTGCCGCCGGTCTCCCGAGAATAGAAGAACTCCTCTTCGTCGACTTCCTTGGCGGCGGTGTGGTGGCGCACGAAGACCAGCTCGACCTTCTCGTAATTGCGCTCCAGAAACAGGTAGAGCAGCAGGAAGAAGCGCTTGGCGATGTCCTTGTGGGCCTGTGTCATGGAGCCCGAAACATCCATGACACAGAACATCACCGCCTTGCTCGATGGCTGGGGTTGATTGATCAGGTTGTTGTAGCGAAGGTCGTAGGTATCGATGAACGGCACCGCCTCCAGGCGCTTCTCCAGCCGCTCGATCTCGGCCCTGAGCTCGGCAATGCGCGCCGGGTTGCGCAGCACCGGATCCTTGCCCTCCTCCAGGTCAAGCGCTTCACGTGCCTCGCGCAGCGCCCGCCGAATGGGCGCGCGCATGGCGATCCGCCGGGCATAGGCCTCGCGCATGGAGCGTACGATATTCATGCGTGCCGGCACACCGTCCCGGGACACCCCCGCACGCACCGGCCGCACCTCGTCAAGATCCACCAGCGCCTTGCGCTCCAGGTGTGGCAGCTCCAATCCGTCGAAGACGAAATCCAGGAACTCCTCTCGACTCAAGGTGAAGGCAAATTCATCCATGCCTTCACCCTGGTTGGAGGCGCCTCCTTCTCCCGCGCCGCCTCCGCCACCACCACCGGGACGGCGCAGGCGGTCGCCTTGGACGAACTCCTTGTTACCGGGACTGACAATGGTCCGCTTGCCGCCCGGCCCGTGCTGGAACACCGGCTCCGAGATATCTCGGGCCGGAATCGACACCTTCTCGCCACGCTCCATGTCGGTGATCGAGCGACGATTGACCGCCTCCTCCACCGAACGCTTGATATGCGTCCGGTAGCGGTCGAGAAAACGCTGCCGATTGACCGCACTCTTGTGCTTGGCATTGGCGCGTCGATCGATGAAATAGGTCATGGTGACCTCCCAGGCCAGCGCCGGTTACTGCGATTTACGCACACGCAAGTACCACTCCGAGAGCAGTCGTACCTGTTTCTCGGTGTAACCACGATCCTTCATCCGCTCCACGAAGTCCTCGTGCTTCTTCTGGTCTGCCGTGGACGCCTTGGCATTGAAGGAGATCACCGGCAGCAGCTCTTCGGTATTGGCGAACATCTTGTGCTCGATGACCCCTCTGAGCTTCTCGTAGGACTGCCAGCTGGGGTTCATGCCATTGTTCTGGGCCCGCGCCCGCAGCACGAAGTTGACCACCTCGTGGCGAAAATCCTTGGGGTTGGAGATACCCGCCGGCTTCTCGATCTTCTCGAGCTCCTCATTGAGAGACTGCCGATTGAAGAGCTCCCCGGTCTCGGGATCGCGATATTCCTGATCCTGGATCCAGAAGTCAGCGTAGGTCACGTAACGGTCGAAGATGTTCTGACCGTATTCGGAGTAGGACTCCAGGTAGGCGGTCTGGATCTCCTTGCCGATGAAGTCCACGTAACGCGGCGCCAGGAACTCCTTGATGAAACGCAGGTAGCGCTCGAAGGTCTCCTTGGGCAACTGCTCCTGCTCGAGGCGCTGCTCGAGCACATAGAGCAGGTGCACCGGGTTGGCGGCTATCTCGTGATTGTCGAAGTTGAACACCTTGGAGAGAATCTTGAAGGCAAACCGCGTGGAGAGCCCGTCCATCCCCTCGTCGACACCCGCCGCATCCCGATACTCCTGGATCGACTTGGCCTTGGGGTCGGTATCCTTGAGGTTCTCGCCGTCGTAGACCCGCATCTTGGAGTAGATACTGGAGTTTTCCGGCTCCTTGAGTCGCGAGAGTACCGAGAACTGGGCCAGCATGCGCAGGGTGTCCGGTGCACAGGGCGCCTGGTCGAGAGACGAATGCTCGAGCAGCTTCTTGTAGATGTTGATCTCTTCGGTGACCCGCAGGCAGTAGGGCACCTTGACGATGTAGACCCGGTCGAGGAAGGCCTCGTTGTTGCGATTGTTGCGGAAGGCCTGCCACTCGCTTTCATTGGAGTGGGCCAGCACGATGCCTTCAAAAGGAATCGCCCCCATGCCCTCGGTGGGGTTGTAGTTGCCCTCCTGGGTGGCGGTCAGCAGCGGGTGCAGCACCTTGATCGGTGCCTTGAACATCTCGATGAACTCCATCAGCCCCTGGTTGGCCTTGCAAAGGCCGCCGGAGAAGCTGTAGGCGTCCGGGTCGTCCTGGGAGTAGAGCTCCAGCTGGCGGATGTCCACCTTGCCCACCAGGGAAGAGATGTCCTGGTTGTTCTCGTCGCCGGGTTCGGTCTTGGAGATGGCGATCTGGTTGAGCCGCGACGGATAGAGCCTGACCACCTTGAACTCGGAAATGTCGCCGCCATACTCCCTGAGCCGCTTGGAGGCCCAGGGCGACATCACGCTCTTCACGTAGCGCCGGGGGATGCCGTACTCCTTCTCGAGCAGCTCGCCATCTTCCTCGGGCGAGAACAGCCCCAGGGGCGACTCGAATACCGGCGAGCCCTTGATGGCATAGAAGGGGATGTGCTCCATCAACAGCTTGAGACGCTCCGCCAGGGATGACTTGCCGCCCCCCACCGGCCCCAGCAGGTAGAGGATCTGCTTGCGCTCCTCCAGTCCCTGGGCCGCATGGCGGAAGTAGGCAACGATCTGCTCGATCGCCTCCTCCATGCCGTAGAACTCGGCAAAGGCAGGATAGCGACGGATCACCTTGTTGGAGAATATCCTCGAGAGCCTTGAGTCCTTGGCGGTGTCGATGACCTCGGGCTCGCCGATTGCCTGGAGCATGCGCTCGGCAGCACTGGCATAGGCCATGGGGTCTTCGCGACACAGCTCAAGGTATTCCTGCAGGGACATTTCTTCCTGCTGGACGCGAGAGAAGCGGTTCTGCACATGATCAAAGATGCTCATCGAAGCCTCCTGTTTGCCCACCCGGACGGTCACCGCCACACTCGATCACCTCACCGGGTTATTCATCAGCCTAGTCAGCTTCCGGCGGAGCGGCCGGGGAACTGTCAACGCAGTGAATGACTATCCATGAGAACGCAGGGGCCGCTGAGGGTTCGCTGAAAAAACCTATGCTGATTTAACGATGCATGGACGCAGCGTCCACAAGCCACCCTGGCCGGCCGCAATGCCTACTGCCTCGGACACGTGAAGCCGGAGTGACTTGGGGTGCGTATCGATCGGGTTCCTGCGGCGGCACCCGTCGTTTCAGGATCATCGGAGAATAGAGTAGCGGGCTGCCCTGCAGGTTCAAGACGCGGCGGCAGGATATTACCTGAAGTTAGCTCAAGGTTGAGCGCCGGATTCAACGCAATGCGGCCGGCCCCCTGGGTGCCGGCCGTTTCGAGTGGATCATTGCCGCTGGCTGGCCATGCGACAAGACTCTCGATGAGCAGGCAACGGGGTCAACGCGCCGCCTGTGTGCGCACCTCGGCCAGATCCCAGGCCCTCAGCAGGTCGACGGCAACATCTGGAGAGTCGACCCCCTGGCCTTTCACCTGCATCAGTATGCGACCATCGAGCAGCAGGGTCGCCTCGACACGGGAGCGATCCGCCTCCCACTTGACGATGGCTGTCTCCCGTCCCATGCGGACCCGCTCCATGTTGGGCTGGGCGGCGATAATGGCAGGGTTGCTGAACATGGTAGCCATGCCTTGAACCATGGGGTTGTCGATCATCAGCGAGGCTTCCAGGCGGCCATCCCCCTCCTCTTCCCGGTAGTTTCTCTGCAGCATGGTACCGCCGCCCCCCATCAGCGCCGCCGCGCCTCCCCCGCCGGCCGACTCGGCTTCACCGGCGGTCCATCCTTCAGGGGCATCGGGGAAGGTACCGGCGATACGCCCCGACATGAGCTTGCGGATATCACTGATGGCGAACTCCAGTTCAGTGATCGCCGCGCCATAGTCCTCTTCCTGATAGAGCTCGAGGCCCAGTTCGATCTGCTCGACCACCTCGTCGGCCAATGCCGAAGTCGCGACCGGCAGCGTCAGGACGAGACCCAACAGGGCGGCACCCAGCGTACGTTTGCTTTGCATTGTCGTATTCCTCTTGATCATATGTTCCCTACACAGCGACCGAACGGGTCACTGGCTCATTTCTCATCCAGCGCTATCCAGCGCAGGTCACCTGTCAGTTGCACGTCATCCTCACCGCTGCCAGCGATGTTGAACTCGGCATCGTAGCGCTCGCCGTTGGCCATCAGGGTCAACTCCCCGCTGACCTCATCGACCTCGTGCCGTGTGAACTGAACCCGCACGGTGTCGTCATCGCGGCCTGCCTGGACCGGATAGCTGCCGGCTGTCGCACCGTCAGGCAGGTAGAGATAGATCCCGTCACCCATGATCAGCATGTTGTCGCGGCTGGTGACACGGCCAAGCGTAGACTCGGTTTCCCCGTTGACGGTGAGTTCATACTCCGCCTCGGACTGCAGTGTCAGCGGAAGATCTCTGACCGCCCCTTCACTCGCCACCCGGCCTGCCTCCTCGCCACGCCCATCGGCGGCCTCCAGTTGCCAGGCGGCAGTGACGCTATCACCGAACTCGTCCAGGTAGACGCTGCCCGAGACCTGGCGCGAGAACGTCCAGGCCATGCCGTCGCCACGGACATGGGCCTGTACCTGATCGTCCTCTGCATCGGAAAAGCCTGCCACCGGGTAGCGGTTGCCCGCCTCGGCCCCTTCCGGCAATACCAACGAAACCCAGGCGCGCACGACGTCGTCAGGATCATCCTCGTGTGTGGCATCAGTGTAGATCGAGATGGCGTAGGGGCCTTCGGCATTGCTGCCGCGTCGGGAGGCACCGCCTCCCGACGCGGGCCGGAAGACATCGTTGCTGATTCCACCGTAGCGCGGGTCATCCGCCGTGGTGTATTCGCCGGTGGACGTGACGGCACCACTGATGGAGAGCATCGACTCCCCGCTCTCCACACTGTCCAGCAAGGCCGCCAGTTCCCCGCCATTACCGCCTGAAGTGCCGGCCTCTGCGGCACTGGAAGCGGAATCGTCATCGCACCCCGTCAACAACCCCAGGCTGGCGAACAGCACCCCTATCCGCCACACGCCATGGTGATTCGTGTACCTGCTCATGCTTCCCCCTTGCTGCCTGCTTGTGGTTCGTTTGCGGCAAGCCAGCGCATGGCTCACTGTGCGACTTCCGCTCCTTGCGTCTCGCCGCCTGTCGCCTCTTCTTCGTTGGCGCGCAGCTTCAGCTTGCGGAACTTGGCCGACATGCCATCCAGCTTGGCCTCCCATTCCGGATCCGGCTGCTGGCCTTCGATCGCCTTGAAGAAGGCCTGCATCATGCAGGTGATGGCAAAGGCTCCAGCACTGCCACCTTGACGCTCCAGGCGAACAACAACGCTACGATGACACCGGTCGCCGACCAGCCCCCGGGGATGAGATAGGCCACCAGGGCGGCGGGTGCCAACATCACCAGGAAGACCAGGAAGGAGAGGCCATAAACGATCAACGCCAGCCAGGCCGCGTTCTTCAGCATCGGCTTGGCGTTCTGGCCGTAGAGAACAAGCGCTTCCCGGGAGGAGGCCCAGGCATTGTCGGAGCGGGTACGGATACAGTAGGCCAGGATCACCTCGTCGATGAAGCCCACGGCAATCCGCAGGAACATCTCGACGAGGCGGATGAACTGACGGGCACCGGGAATCGGCAACAGGCGGAATATTCCACGAGCCAGGCCGGTAATGGCGCGTAGCACCCCCTTGATCAGCTGGTCCACGCCGAACAGCACGCTGGC
Source organism: Halomonas sp. BC04 (assembly GCF_000568385.1). Classification (NCBI taxonomy): domain Bacteria; kingdom Pseudomonadati; phylum Pseudomonadota; class Gammaproteobacteria; order Oceanospirillales; family Halomonadaceae; genus Halomonas; species Halomonas sp. BC04. Next base: position 2,645 of record NZ_AZQX01000235.1, on the reverse strand, counting down.
CTGGGCAAAGCGCGCCTTCACCACGGTGCTGGCGTGCTCGATCTGGCCACGTCCCTGGGGCAATGGCTTGCCATCCATCAGTTCCACCAGCACGGCGATATGGCCCGCCTTGACCATGTACAGCAGGTACTCACGCAGGATATACATGATGGCGCCGACGATACCGAAGCCGACGACCCCACCCCAGAAGGTAGAGGCGGCACGGAACCCTTCGTCACCGAGGCCCCCGACACCCCAGCCCACGCCGGCACCGACCCCCGTCATCAGCACATAGGCCAAGGCCACGCCGAAGTAGACGGCCAGGCGAAAAAGAATGAATGGCAGTGTCTTCAGCATCAGGCCAAGGGCCTGGCCGATCTTGAAATCCCACATGGCGCCCCCTGCAGAGATTGAGTGTTGTTGGTTGTCTGGGCTAGAGCTTTGGGCTCATCTCATTAGATTAACCAGCCTTTTGCCACTTGGCCCCGTTCATTCAAAGAGGGATAACCGATAAAGCCAGCAGCTCACCCCGAAACCCAAACTCAATGACTGGTCAATGACCCATCAGTGGCAAAGCTCCGTCGTCCATTCATCCGGCTCGGTGGGCCCACGCCAGCACTGCTGCTGCCGTCCCACCTCAACGAGTTGCCAGCGCCCTTCGCTTGCGGGGTTGAAGAGAAGCCTGTAACTCATGGCGCGAACCGAATCATCCTTCAAGCCTTCCAGGCTGAGCGTGACCAGGATATCGCCGCTCTCACGCATGCGCAGTGTGACCGTCTCCACGGTGACCGGGTTGAACTCCCGCAGCCCGTAATGCTTTCGTGCCAGGCCACCGGATCGTCGGTGGCCTCCACCTCTGGCAGCTCGATGATCTGATAGTCGCTGGCCGGTAATTCGCCACCACCCGCCGGAGCCGGCTCGGCCTGCCACACGCGCACCAGCGGAGCGGGGAAAGTGGGCGGCTTGCCCGCCCAGGCGAGCTGATCGCCCGAGGCGCTGAAGGCCAGCGCGTCGGCCCCACCCTGCTGGCGCACCAGGATGCCATGGTCGACCGGCGTGCCATCGAGCGCCATCAGCAGAGCATCGCGAAAACTGCCTGCCAGGGTCTGGCCATCGGGACCGACTGCAAAGGCTCCCGAGCCGAGCAGCTCATGCCGATAGGCCAGATTGCCGTGCTGCCACTCCCACACCAGCAGTTGGGCGGGAGCGCCTTCCTGAGCGACCTGGGCACGGGAAAGGAGATGGCGCCCATCCGAGGAAAACAAGAGACTATCGAGGGTGGCATCAGTCGTGAGGGTGCCAATATGACCGGGGGATTCGCCTCCGAGGTGCCAGAGGTTCACCCTGGTGCTCACTGTCGGGTCAGGCCCCAGGTTGGCGGCCACGCTTGCCAGCGTTTCACCATCCGGGTGGAGGGCAATGGCTTCGATGGGTTGCTCGCCGAGCCGCGCGGTGATGCTGCCATCCACCGGCGAGTAGCGCTGGACATCGCCGCCACAGGCCGCCCATAGCGCATCGCCTCCAGGGGTGAAAACCACATCGTGACAACCCCCTTCGGCTGCCAGGGATAGCTGCGCCCCCCCTGTCTGCATGTCCCACAGGATAAGCGCCGCCTCCGGCGCGCCCCCCTGGCTCCAACTGGTGGATGCCAAGGTGGCGCCATCGGGGCTGAAGGCAAGGCCCGTGATGGGCATGCCCATGTCCAACTCCCGGTCGATGTGGCCCGCCAGGCGATGGCGCAGCTCACCCGTTTCCACGCCCCACAGCTCGATATCGCCTTCTGCAGCGAGGGCCATAAGGCTCCCATCGGGAGAAAAGACCACCCGTTCCACCCGCTCGCCCGGTCGCTCGATCTCCTGCACCTGTGCAACGTCTAGCCAGTCAAACGCCGGCGCGACACTCTCTTCACCGGCCGCCGGGCTTGCGGCATGGGCCGCAGCAAGGCTAGCCGCACCCAACAGGCCAACGCCGACACACATCATCCGCCTCGCCTGTCGCCTGCCAGCCACTCGAACACCCATAACCTCAGCAACACCTGCAGACATGGTGATCTCCTCTGTTTCCCCACTTCCATCAGGGCTTGCCATGACGTTATTCAGGAAATTCGTGCACTGACCCTTGGTGTAGCCCCAAGCCAAACTCAAGCTGAACCGGCAGGTGCCGCTCACTTGTCTGGGGAAGCTCAACCTCAAGGGTGACACCCTCTCGGGCTCCCGCCACCACCAGGTTGGCATCTGGGTGCCCAGGCTCCATGCTGTCGTCTTGTCCCGGCACCTTGATGCCGAGCAGAGCCCCCTCGCGAATAAAGCAATACAGTTCCAGAGGCTGATCCTCAGGCCGCTCGCGCCGCTCATCCCGGCAGGTTAGCGTTTCCCCTTCAACATCAACGTCCACTCCCCAACCGGGTATATGAGAGAAATCAACATCATCAACGATGACAGTCTTAGTGCCATCGCCACCCATCAGAAGCTCCAGTGATAACTCCATGTGGACGGTCTTGGCATCTTGATGAGGAATAGCAGGAAGAAACACCGGCACACGAAGCCATTGCTCCTCCGTGTTAACCGTCATTTGATGCGGCATGAAGTAGCCTGATGAGGCTGGATCATGATCAAATGGGCTGTCGCCTTCCAGCAAATTTGTTCCTACATCATCGGAGGAACTGA
>NZ_AZQX01000234.1:0-40296 GCF_000568385.1 Halomonas sp. BC04 | reverse complement strand
GACTTAACCCAACATTTCACAACACGAGCTGACGAACAGCCATGCAGCACCTGTCTTTCGGTTCCCGAAGGCACACCAAGATCTCTCTCGCTTCGCAGGATGTCAAGGGTAGGTAAGGTTCTTCGCGTTGCATCGAATTAAACCACATGCTCCACCGCTTGTGCGGGCCCCCGTCAATTCATTTGAGTTTTAACCTTGCGGCCGTACTCCCCAGGCGGTCGACTTATCGCGTTAACTGCGCCACAAAGTCCGCGAGGGACCCAACGGCTAGTCGACATCGTTTACGGCGTGGACTACCAGGGTATCTAATCCTGTTTGCTACCCACGCTTTCGCACCTCAGTGTCAGTGTCAGTCCAGAAGGCCGCCTTCGCCACTGGTATTCCTCCCGATCTCTACGCATTTCACCGCTACACCGGGAATTCTACCTTCCTCTCCTGCACTCTAGCCTGACAGTTCCGGATGCCGTTCCCAGGTTGAGCCCGGGGCTTTCACAACCGGCTTATCAAGCCACCTACGCGCGCTTTACGCCCAGTAATTCCGATTAACGCTCGCACCCTCCGTATTACCGCGGCTGCTGGCACGGAGTTAGCCGGTGCTTCTTCTGCGAGTGATGTCCTTCCTGGTGGGTATTGGCCACCAGGCCTTCTTCCTCGCTGAAAGTGCTTTACAACCCGAAGGCCTTCTTCACACACGCGGCATGGCTGGATCAGGGTTGCCCCCATTGTCCAATATTCCCCACTGCTGCCTCCCGTAGGAGTTCGGGCCGTGTCTCAGTCCCGATGTGGCTGATCATCCTCTCAGACCAGCTACGGATCGTCGCCTTGGTAGGCCATTACCCTACCAACTAGCTAATCCGACATAGGCTCATCCGATAGCGCAAGGTCCGAAGATCCCCTGCTTTCCCCCGTAGGGCGTATGCGGTATTAGCCTGGGTTTCCCCAGGTTATCCCCCACTACTGGGCAGATTCCTATGCATTACTCACCCGTCCGCCGCTCGTCAGCATCCAGCAAGCTGGACCTGTTACCGCTCGACTTGCATGTGTTAAGCCTGCCGCCAGCGTTCAATCTGAGCCATGATCAAACTCTTCAGTTTCAAATCATTGCGGCTCTTGCTCAGCCACCCCCCGAAGGCGACAGCTGAAAGCGAACCAATCTTGGCTCAAGGTCAAAGCTTCTCAAAAAGACCCGAAGGTCTTCGACGAGTCGCTTGCCTTGAAATGGTGTGACTTCTCACCACCTCATCGACAAGCGCCCACATGAATTACCTGATCGATTGTTAAAGAGCGGCTCCCGTTCTCTTCAAACCACACGGGAAGAGCGGAGCGTCTCGCTTGCTGTCGTGGCGGCTGACTCTGTCAGCGGCCTCGCCAGCGCCCTGCGAGGAAGGCGTATTCTACTGAATCGGCTGAGCTTGTCAACTCTCTTCGCTGGCCTCACCGGGGTGAGCCTGCCATCGAAGCGCCGGTACCGCCGGCTGCCTTCAGCGTGGCGTGCATTCTACCGTCTCCGGCGCTCCTGTCAATCGCGAATCTCACTAGCCGATCCGAAAAAACCAAACAGAAACAAGCACTTTATCCACCTCCACCGCCGGTAACGTTTGCCCGTTGCCGGCAGCGGATGCGTACTTTACTCATTACCGGAGCAGTGCACAACCCCTAGCCGTCAAAAAACTATAGTCCACTCTGCCGGAGCCTTCCATGACCGTCATCAAGTCTTTCGACGAGCGCGAGCAAGCCGGATGCCGCTGGGCGTCACGGATCATATTACCCAGAGGTCGACGAACTGATGCACCGGCGTCTGTTCAAGTCGCGGCTGGTCGCAGCATAGCTCGAAGATCCGGGAGGTTCGCCCCCTCGGGAAGCGCGTGGCCAGGTTGCGCCGGAACTTCTCCTCCAGCACGGCGATGCCTTCCGAGCGGCGCCGGCGGTGCCCGATGGGATACTCGACCTCGACCTTGTCGGTGGCACTGCCGTCCTTGAAAAACACCTGAATGGCATTGGCAATGGATCGCTTATCGGGGTCGTGATAGTCCTGCGAGTAGCGCTCGTCCTCGACCACCTCCATCTTGTCACGCAACTCGTCGATGATCGGGTTTGCCGCGTGGAATTCATCCTCGTAATGCTCGGCCACCAGGCTGCCGAAGGCGAGGGGCACGGCGGTCATGTACTGGAGGCAATGGTCCCGGTCCGCCGGGTTGGCCAAGGGGCCGGACTTGGAGATGATGCGTATTGCCGAATCATGAGTGGTCAATACGATCCTGTCGATCTCATCCAGACGATCCTTGACCTGGGGATGCAGGGTGACGGCGGCCTCACAGGCAGTCTGGGCATGGAATTCCGCCGGGAAGGAGATCTTGAACAGCACGTTCTCCATGACGTAGCTGCCGAACTCACGCTGGAAGGAGAACTTGCGCTCCTCTTCCGGCTTGGTCGCCAGGTCCTTGTTGGTATGGCTGAACAACACGTCATAAAAGCCCCACTGCGGCGCTGACAGTGCTCCGGGCACCCCCATCTCGCCACGCAGGGCGATATCTGCCAGCCGCACCCCGCGGGAGGTGGCGTCCCCGGCGGCCCAGCTTTTCCGCGAGCCGGCGTTTGGAGCGTGGCGATAGGTCCTCAGGCTCTGGCCATCGATCCAGGCGTGGGACAGTGCGGAGAGTACCTGCTCCCGGTCGGCCCCCATCATCCTGGCGGTCACGGCCGTGGTAGCCACCTTGACCAGCACCACATGGTCGAGGCCAACGCGGTTGAAGGAGTTGTCCAGTGCCAGGACACCCTGGATCTCGTGGGCCATGATCATGGCCTCGAGTACGTCGCGCATGGTCAGTGGCGCCTCTCCCATGGCGACCCGCTTCTGGGAAAGGTGGTCAGCCAACGCAAGGATGCCACCCAGGTTGTCGGAGGGATGCCCCCACTCGGCGGCAAGCCAGGTGTCGTTGTAGTCGAGCCAGCGCACGATACAGCCGATATCCCAGGCCGCCTTGACCGGGTCGAGGCGGAAGGATGTGCCGGGGACCCGCGCGCCATGGGGCACGATGGTGCCTTCCACGATCGGTCCCAGGTGCTTGGTGCATTCGGGGAAGCGTAGCGCCAGCAGACCGCACCCCAGCGTATCCATCAGGCAGTTGCGGGCCGTGTCCCAGGCTTCGTCGCTCTCGATCCTGTAGTCGAGAACGTAGTCGGCAATTTTCTGCAACTCCGCATCGTAATCCGGTCGCACATTGGTTTCGACGGTCACACTCATCGTCTGCCTCCTCTGTTGCTGGAACAGGCGAGCACTTCCCCCCCTGCGTGGGTCACTCTTCCGCTCTGCTCGCTACCCGAAAGGGAGCCACTGCAGGAAGTATCGTTGCCCCACGCTCTGCCAGCCAGTGCCGATTCAGGTCAGAATTACACCTCCTGGAACACATCACCGGGAACCCGCACCCAGCCTTCCATCAGCACCCGGGCGCTGCGGCTCATCACCGCCTCGTCGATCACCCAGCGGCCCTCCACCAGGCTCGCCTCGGCGCCTACCCGCAGGGTGCCTGAAGGATGACCGAAGGTGACGGCATTGCGCTTGCCACCGCCGGCGGCCAGGTTGACCAGGGTCCCCTCGATGGCCGCTGCGGAGGCAATGGCCACGGCGGCGGTGCCCATCATGGCGTGGTGCAGCTTGCCCATGGAGAGCGCCCGCACCAGCAGGTCCACGTCACTGGCCTTGACCGCCTTGCCGCTGGAGGCGTTGTAGCTCGCCGGGGGCGCCACGAAGGCCACCTTGGGCGTGTGCTGGCGACTGGCCGCCTCGGCCACGTCCGCGATCAGGCCCATCTTCACCGCCCCATGGGCGCGGATCGTCTCGAAGCGCTCAAGGGCCTGGGCGTCGCCGTTGATCGCCTCCTGCAGCTCGGTGCCGGTATAGCCGATATCCGCCGCGTTGACGAAGATGGTGGGAATGCCGGCGTTGATCAGGGTCGCCTTGAAAGTGCCGACGCCGGGTACCTCCAGATCATCCACCCTATTGCCAGTGGGGAAGATGGCGCCCTCGCCGTCGGCCGGGTCCTTGAAGGCCACCGGCACCTCGGCGGCGGGAAAGGTCACGCCGTCCAGCTCGAAGTCGCCAGTCTCCTGCACCTGGCCGTCGGTGATCGGTACCTGGCCGACGATGGTCTTGCCGATATTGGCCTGCCAGATGCGCACCTCTACCACGCCGTTGTCGGGAATCCGCGCCGGGTCCACCAGGCCGCTGGCGATGGCGAAGGGGCCCACGGCGGCGGAGAGGTTGCCGCAGTTGCCGCTCCAGTCGACGAAGGCCTTGTCGATGGAGACCTGACCGAACAGGTAGTCCACATCGTGGTCGGGGCTGTCGCTTTTCGACAGGATCACCGTCTTGCTGGTGCTGGAAGTGGCGCCGCCCATACCGTCGATCTGCTTCTGATAGGGGTCGGGGCTGCCGATCACCCGCAGCAGCAGGCGGTCGCGGGCCTCACCGGGCACCTGGGCTGCCTCGGGCAGGTCGCCGAGCTTGAAGAAGACGCCCTTGCTGGTGCCGCCGCGCATATAGGTGGCGGGAATGCGAATCTGGGGAACGTGAGCCATGGAGGTCGCTTCCTAGGTGTATGAAGGAGGTAAAGATCGACCCGGGCCTTGCGGCACCGGGTCGATGGGGTTTCAAACATCGTGAGGCTTGCGCCCGGTTCAGCTGACCGCCTCGCCCTTGGACTCCAGGAAGTCCTTGGCGAAGCGCTGCAGCACACCGCCGGCGGAGTAGACAGTCACCTCCTCCGCGGTATCCAGGCGGCAGGTCACCGGTACGCGATCGACCTCGCCGGTCTTGCGGTGGATGACCAGCTCGAGGGTCGCCCCCGGTGACGCCTCGCCCTCCACGTCGTAGGTCTCGGTGCCGTCGAGCTGCAGGGTGTGGCGGGTGGTGCCTTCCCGGAATTGCAGCGGCATCACGCCCATGCCGATCAGGTTGGTGCGATGGATGCGCTCGAAGCCCTCGGCGACGATCGCCTCGACACCGGCCAGCGCCACGCCCTTGGCCGCCCAGTCGCGGGAGGAACCCTGACCATAGTCGGCGCCGGCGATGACGATCAGCGGCTGCTTGCGCTCCATATAGGTCTCGATGGCCTCCCACATGCGGGTGACCTCGCCTTCCGGCTCGATGCGCGCCAGCGAGCCCTGCACTACCTCGCCGCTCTCATCGCGGACCATCTCGTTGAACAGCTTGGGATTGGCCAGGGTGGCCCGCAGGGCGGTGAGGTGGTCGCCGCGGTGGGTGGCGTAGGAATTGAAGTCCTCCTCCGGCAGGCCCATCTTGTGCAGGTACTCCCCCGCTGCGCTGTCCATCATGATGGCATTGGACGGCGACAGGTGGTCGGTGGTGATGTTGTCCGGCAGGATCGCCAGCGGCCGCATCCCCTTCAGCGCACGCACCGCCGCCATGTTGCCTTCCCAGTAGGGCGGGCGGCGAATGTAGGTGCTCTGGGGTCGCCAGTCGTAGAGCGGGCTCTCGGCCCTCTCGGCGGCGTCCAGGTCGAACATCGGGATATAGACCTGCTTGAACTGCTCCGGCTTGACGAACTCGCCGACGATGGCGTCGATCTCCTCGTCGGAGGGCCAGAGGTCCTTGAGGGTCACCGGATTGCCGTTGTGGTCGATGCCCAGCACGTCCTTCTCGATGTCGAAGCGCACGGTACCGGCGATGGCGTAGGCCACCACCAGCGCCGGCGAGGCCAGGAAGGCCTGCTTGGCATAGGGGTGGATGCGGCCATCGAAGTTGCGATTGCCGGAGAGCACCGCGGTGGCATAGAGGTCGCGATCGATGATCTCCTGCTGGATCTTCGGGTCGAGGGCACCGGACATGCCGTTACAGGTGGTGCAGGCATAAGCGACGATACCGAAGCCGAGCTTCTCCAGCTCGGACAGCAGGCCAGCCTCCTCCAGGTAGAGGCGCGCGACCTTCGACCCCGGCGCGAACGACGACTTCACCCAGGGCTTGCGAATCAGGCCGAGCTCGTTGGCCTTCTTGGCCAGCAGGGCGGCGCCTACCACGTTGCGCGGATTGGAGGTGTTGGTGCAGCTGGTGATGGCGGCGATGATCACCGCGCCATCGGGCATCCTGCCCGCCTTCTCCTCCGCCTGGGCCTTGTCGTAGTTCACGGCGATGCCGCGCTCGTGCAGGGCGCTGGTGGGCAGGCGGCGATGGGGATTGGAGGGGCCGGCCAGGTTGCGCTCGACGCTGGACAGATCGAAGGTCAGCACGCGCTCGTACTGGGCGTCGACCAGGCTGTCGGCCCACAGGCCGGTCTGCTTGGCGTAGGTCTCGACCAGCGCGACCTGCTCCGGCTCGCGGCCGGTGAGAGTGAGGTAATCGAGGGTCTGCTCATCGATGTAGAACATCGCCGCGGAGGCACCGTACTCCGGGGTCATGTTGGAGATGGTGGCGCGGTCGCCGATGGTCAGGCTCTTTGCGCCCTCGCCGAAGAACTCGAGATAGGCCCCGACCACGCGTTCGCGGCGCAGGAACTCGGTGATCGCCAGCACGATATCGGTGGCGGTGATGCCGGGCTTGGGCTTGCCGGTCAGCTCGACGCCGACGATATCGGGCAGGCGCATCATGGAGGGGCGGCCCAGCATCACGGTCTCGGCCTCGAGGCCGCCGACACCGATGGCGATCACGCCCAGGCAGTCGATATGCGGGGTGTGGCTGTCGGTGCCCACGCAGGTATCAGGATAGGCCACGCCATCGCGCGCCTGGACCACCGGCGACATCTTTTCCAGGTTGATCTGGTGCATGATGCCGTTGCCGGCGGGGATCACGTCGACGTTCTCGAAGGCGGTCTTGGTCCACTCGATGAAGTGGAAGCGGTCCTCGTTGCGGCGATCCTCGATGACACGGTTCTTGTCGAAGGCGTCCGGGTCGAAGCCGGCGTGCTCCACGGCCAGGGAGTGATCGACGATCAACTGAGTGGGTACCACCGGGTTGACCTTGGCGGGGTCCCCACCCTGCTCGGCGATGGCGTCGCGCAGGCCGGCCAGATCGACCAATGCCGTCTGGCCGAGAATGTCGTGACACACCACCCGCGCCGGGTACCAGGGGAAGTCCAAGTCGCGGCGGCGCTCGATCAGCTGCTTGAGCGCATCGGTGAGCAGCTCGGGCTCGCACCGGCGCACCAGCTGCTCGGCGAGCACCCGGGAGGTATAAGGAAGGGTATCGTAGGCACCGGGCTGGATCGCATCGACGGCCGCACGCACGTCAAAGTAGTCCAGCTCGGTCCCGGGCAGTGGTTTGCGATAATCGGTATTCATGGCGTCGGGCATCCGTCGAGTCGAACTCAGAGGCGTTGGCTGGGGTTGCCCCGCCTCTGCTAAGAGGGACAAGGCGGCGATCGCGGGGCGGTCGCCGCAACTTGCGCGGATCAGTCGCGCTGTTCGATGGGCACCCATTCGCTCTGCTCGGGGCCGATATAGTCAGCGCTGGGGCGAATGATCCGGTTGTTGGCCCGCTGCTCAAAGACATGGGCGCACCAGCCGGTCACCCGGGAGCAGACGAAGATCGGCGTGAACAGCTTGGTGGGGATGTCCATGAAATGGTAGGCGCTGGCATGGAAGAAGTCGGCGTTGCAGAACAGCTTCTTCTCGCGCCACATCACCGCCTCCACTTGCTCCGAAACCGGGTAGAGGACGCTGTCGCCCACATCGTCTGCGAGCTTCTTCGACCACTCCTTGATGATGGCGTTGCGCGGATCGGACTCGCGGTAGATCGCATGGCCGAAGCCCATGATCTTCTCCTTGCGCTCGAGCATGCCCATGATCTCGCGCTCGGCCTCTTCCGGCGACTTCCAGTTCTCGATCATGTCCATGGCAGCCTCGTTGGCGCCACCATGCAGCGGGCCGCGCAGCGAACCGATGGCGCCGGTCACGCAGGAGTGCATGTCGGAAAGGGTCGAGGCACAGACGCGGGCGGTGAAGGTCGAGGCGTTGAACTCATGCTCGGCATAGAGGATCAGGGAGACGTTCATCACCCGGGCGTGCAGTTCGGAAGGCGCTTCGCCACGCAGCAGGTGCAGGAAGTGTGCACCCACCGACTCGTCGTCGGTTTCGGTCTCGATACGCACGCCGTCGTGGGAGTAGCGATACCAGTAGCAGATTATCGAGGGCAGCACCGCCAGCAGGCGGTCGGAGACATCCTGCTGCTCGTCGAAGCTCTCCTCGGTCTCGAGGTTGCCCAGCATGGAGGCGCCGGTCCGCATCACATCCATGGGATGGGCATTGGCCGGAATCTGCTCGAGCACGGCCTTGAGGGGCTGTGGCAGGCCACGCAGGCCCTTGAGCTTGGCAATGTAGGCGTCGAGCTCGGCCTGGTTGGGCAGCTTGCCCTTGAGCAGCAGGTAGGCCACTTCCTCGAAGCGCGCCTTTTCTGCCAGTTCCTTGACGTCAAAGCCACGGTAGGTCAGGCCCGAGCCGGTCTTGCCGACGGTGCACAGCGCCGTGGTGCCGGCGCTCTGGCCGCGAAGGCCGGTACTGCTGACGGGTTTATCTGACATGTCGCGTCTCCTGTATTGGTCGGTCTTGCGTCTTATCGATGTCATGGGCGCCACGCCACCAGGCCGGGAACCGAGCTCCGTGTGACGCCATCGGGATGCCTTGCGTTACCGCGCGTCCTTCACTCGCCGCCCTTCTCGAACAGCGCGTCCAGCTTCTGCTCGAAGCTGTGGTAGTTGAGGAAGTCATAAAGCTCGTCGCGGGTCTGCATCAGTTCGACCACATCGCGCTGATGGCCGTTGTCGTGAATGCTCTGGTAGACCTTCAGCGCGGCGGCGTTCATGGCGCGGAATGCCGACAGCGGATAGAGCACCATGCGGCAGCCCACCTCGCCGAGCTCCTGCTGGCTGAACAGCGGCGTGGCGCCGAATTCGGTGATGTTGGCCAGGATCGGTGCATCGACGCGCTCGCAGAAGGCACGGTAATCATCCAGGGTGTGCACCGCTTCGGCGAAGATGGCGTCGGCGCCGGCTTCGATGCAGGCGCCGGCACGCTCGATGGCGGCATCCAGGCCATCCTTCTGGAAGGCATCGGTGCGTGCGATCAGGTAGAAATCCGGATCGACTTTCGCGTCGGCCGCGGCCTTGACCCGGTCCACCATCTCCTCCTGGGAAACGATCGCCTTGTTCGGGCGATGCCCGCAGCGCTTCTGGGCCACCTGATCCTCGATATGCACGGCGGCGACACCGGCACGCTGCATCTCCTTGACGGTACGGGCAATATTGAAGGCACCACCCCAACCCGTATCGATATCCACCAGCAGCGGCAGGTCCGTGGCGCCGCAGATACGGTGGGCGTCCGCCACCACGTCGTTCATGGTAGTCATGCCCAGGTCGGGCAGACCAAAGGAGGCGTTTGCCACGCCACCACCAGACAGGTAGATGGCCTGATGCCCCACCCGCTCGGCCATCATAGCGGTATAGGCATTGATGGTGCCGACGATCGGCAACGGCCGATTGGCTTCGAGTGCGGCACGAAAACGTGCGCCGGGAGTGGATCGATTCATGGCAAAGTTCCTCAGTGGTCCGGGATATCGGTGTACGGGATAGGTCCAGCCGGCCTCAGGTGGTCGCCTCGGCTTGCTGCGTGAGAATCGTGGCGTAGCGGTCAACCACATTGGCCCGCGAAGCGCTGACATGACGACGCATCAGCAGCTCGGCCAGCTCGGCATCCCCGGCCTCGATGGCATCGACGATACGGTGGTGCTCGACGAAGGCCCGGTGAGGGCGCGTCCCGCTGGCGCTGAACTGGGTACGGTAGAGCCGCACCAGGTAATAGAGGTCATCGCACAGCATCGTCATCAGCATGCGATTGTGGCTGCCAAGGACGATACGGTAATGAAAGTCCAGATCCCCTTCGCGCTGATAGTAGGCTTCCCCGCTCTTGAGGTCGGCCTGGCGCTCATGAAGCGCCAGCACCTCACGAAGGCCGGCAATCTCCTCCGCGCTCATGTGTTCCGCGGCCAGGCGTGCCGCCATGCTTTCGAGCGCCTCCCGGACGTCGAACAGCTCCAGCAGCTCCTTCATCGAAAGCTTGACCACCCGGGCGCCGACATGGGGCACCCGCTCGATGAGACGGTGTGCCTCCAGGCGTCGCATGGCCTCGCGCAGCGGGCCGCGGGAGATGCCATAGGCCTTGGACAGGCCCGGCTCGGTGATCTTGCTCCCCGGTGCCAGCTCGCCACGCACGATGGCATCCTGCAGTTCATGAAAGACCCGTTCGGCCAGGGTTCGAACCTCGGGAGCGGTCTGTTCTGGTACGATTGAGTTCATGGCAATTGTCGACAATTAAATGTTGAAGAGACTTTAGACATTGGCTGCGCCCCGGTCAACCACGCGATAAGCCCAACCAGCTACGTCTTTGGTTGTAGACAACCGGAGCCTTGCCCCACCGGCTGTCGACAATCCATCCCAGCGTTGATGGCAATACCCCGGGACGTGACAACGCGCTATAGGACAAATCGTCGCCTGAACCCTAGAATGGGTCGCCTGTTCCGAAAGGCCCCGGCAATGACCATACGACTCGAGATCACCCCGCTTCCCTACCGAGACGATCCGCTGGGCTATTTTTCCGCCCTGCGCCAGCGACCAGGGGCCGTACTGCTGGACAGCGGACGCCCCATCGCCCCCGGCGGGCGCTATGACATCATGAGTTGCGACCCGCTGACGGTGCTGTCGGTCGACGACAGGGGCCGCCTGAGCGGCGGGGTCGAAGGCAGGGAAGAGGACGACCCCTTCACCGCTCAGCAGATCCTGCTGGACAGCCTCGCTCTCGAACTCCCCGACAGCGACCTGCCCTTTCTCGGGGGGCTGATCGGCTACTGGGGCTATGACCTGGGCCGCTGCCTGGAGCCCATCGGGGGTCGTTCACAGCAGGTCGTGCACCTGCCGGCCAGCCGCGTCGGCCTCTATGACTGGGCCCTCATCCAGGATCATGACGCCGGTGAATCCTGGCTGGTCGCGAGTGCGCAACGCCGGGCCCAGGTCATGGCGTGGCTTGATGCACCACCGGCATCAGCGGGGGCGTTCCGGCTACTGGCCCCCTTCGAGGGCGAGCTCCACCGGGAGAGTTATGCCTGGCGGTTTGACGCCGTCCAGGACTATATCCGTGCCGGCGACTGCTATCAGATCAACCTGGCCCAGCGGTTCAGCGCACCCTTCACCGGCGATTTGTGGGAAGCCTACCGGCGTCTTCGCCGCGCCACCCCGACTCCCTTTTCCGGCTATCTGGCCTGGGATGAACAAGCCATCCTGTCCCTCTCGCCAGAGCGTTTCCTGCTGTGCGAAGAGGGGGGGCGCGTCGAGACCCGGCCGATCAAGGGGACCCGGCCAAGGGGCGTGACGCCCGAGGAAGACCGATGCCTGGCCGAGGCGCTCACCTCAAGCCTCAAGGACCGCGCCGAGAACGTGATGATCGTCGACCTGTTGCGCAACGACCTGGGCCGGGTGTGCCGCCCGGGCAGCGTCAGGGTCCCCCAGCTCTGCGGCCTGGAGAGCTACGCCAACGTTCATCATCTGGTCAGTATCGTGTGTGGCGAACTCGCAGCGGGAAAGCGCCCGCTCGACCTGCTGGCCGCGGCCTTTCCCGGTGGCTCCATCACCGGCGCCCCCAAGGTCCGCGCCATGCAGATCATCGACGAGCTGGAGCCCAGCAGGCGCAGCGTCTACTGCGGCAGCCTGGGCTACGTGGATGTTCGCGGGCGCATGGACACCTCCATTGCCATTCGCACCGCGGTAGCCGATGCCGGCAGACTGCATCTATGGGGCGGCGGCGGTCTGGTGGCGGATTCCAACGTTGATGCCGAGTACACCGAGACCCTGGACAAGATCCGGCACCTGATGAGAGCGCTGACGGCAACCGACACTCAGCACGATTTGGAATAACCACTCCCTCTTTTCTTCCATTTGGACATAACCATCCAATGAAATGGTATTGGGGGCGAATCTGCAGGCTTTGGTAGGGTGTGACCAACGGCCGTCAACGACATTGGAGTCTCCCATGACCTCATCTCTCGATGTGATCAATTCCGAACTGGGCAATGAGCCCGATGCGCTGATTCAATGGGCGCTGGAACAGGGCAAGCGCCCCATCTGCACGACCAATTTCCGCCCATTCGAAGCCGTCATCCTGCATATGGTGACGCGCCACATGCCGTCACTTCCCATCGTCTGGATGGATAACGGCTACAATACAGAGGCGACCTATCGCTTCGCCGATGCACTGGTCAAGCGACTCGACCTCAATCTGATCACCTACCTGCCGCGACGCTCACGGGCTCACCGTGAAGCCGTGGAAGGCCCGATGCCGGGCATCGACGACCCGCGGCACGAAGCCTTCACCCGGGAGGTGAAGCTGGAGCCCTTCGAGCGTGCGTTAAGTGAAATGGCACCGGATGTCTGGTTCACGGCACTGCGCGCCGAGGACACCCCCGAACGGGCGCGCATGGCACCCGTGAGCCGCAATGCCGATGGCCTGCTGAAGGTATCGCCGCTGCTGCACTGGAGCGCCAAGGACATGTACAACTACCTGCTGGACCACGACCTGCCCGACAACTTCGACTATTTCGATCCCACCAAGGTGGAAGAGAAACGCGAATGCGGCCTGCACCTGCAGCATTGAGTGGTTGCGTTGCCGAACCGGTGCGCTAGCGCACCGGTAGCTCGATATCCTTGAACAGCCCTTCCTCGTGGCGGGGTCCAGCAGCCAGGGCGGCATCGACCAGGTCTCGCTCCAGGTGGCCGGCAAAACCCTTGACGAATTCGTACATGTAGCCGCGCATGAAAGTACCGCGACGAATGCCGATCTTGGTGACAGAGCTCTCGAACAGGTGCCCTGCCTCGACGGCGACCAGGTCGTCGTCCAGTTCGGGATCCACCGCCATGTGCGCCACGATGCCGACACCGAGGCCCAGGCGGACATAGGTCTTGATCACATCCGCGTCGGCCGCCGTCAGCACCACATTGGGGGAGAGCCCTCTGGCCCTGAAGGCATCGTCCAGTTGGGAGCGTCCGGTGAAGCCGAAGACATAGGTCACCAGCGGCTGCTCGGCCAGGCGTTCCAGGGTCAGTTCACCAGGCTCCGCCAGCGGGTGGCCGCGCGGCACCAGGATACAGCGGTTCCAGCGATAGCACGGCAGCAGCACCAGGTCGTTGAACAACTCCAGTGCCTCGGTGCAGATGGCGAAGTCGGCCAGTCCATCGCTGACCATCTGTGCGATCTGCTTGGGCGTGCCCTGCTGCATGTGCAGCGCCACATCCGGGTACTTGCGGGTGAACTCGCCGATGACCGGCGGCAGCGCATAACGGGCCTGGGTGTGCGTCGTGGCGATGGAAAGGCTCCCGCGCCGCTCATCGCTGTGCTCCTGGGCCACCTGCTTGATGTTCTCGGCCAGACGCAACACCTGGCCCGCCAACTCGACGATAGCCTGCCCCGCCGGGGTGACCCGCGTCAGGTGCTTGCCGCTGCGGGCGAAAATCTCCACTCCCAACTCATCCTCCAGCAGGCGGATCTGTTTGGAGATACCCGGCTGTGAGGTATAGAGACTCTGTGCCGTGGCCGATACATTGAGATTGTGGCGGGTCACTTCCCACACATAGCGCAGCTGCTGAAGTTTCATGATGGACTCCCCCTACATACCGCCCTGTGGGCCATTTCACAGCCGAGAATAAAACAGCACCATGTAAGCACTAAATCGTATAAAAGAAAACCACCGCGCATCCCATTTGCCAGCGGCCCGGCCGGCCGCTAACATCAGCCGACCGGACACGCCAAGACGTGTCATTTCGACCCGCTCGATGCAGCGCAACGTAACTGGAGAATCACATGGCCAACAACGTCGATGTCACCAATGCCAACTTCGAGCAGGAAGTCCTGAAGGCAGATCAGCCCGTGCTGCTCAAGTTCTGGGCCCCCTGGTGTGGCCCCTGCAAGGTCATGGCACCGGTGATCGACGAGGTTGCCGAGGAGCGTTCCGGCAATCTCAAGGTAGTCAGCATCAATGTCGATGACGCACCGGAAATCGCCGCCGAACAGGGCGTTCGTGGCGTCCCCACCGTGATGCTGTTCAAGTCGGGCTCCAAGGTCGCCTCGCTGGTCGGTGCCCAGTCCAAGTCACAGCTGGCACAGTTCATCGACCAGAACGCCTGACTCCAGGCGGACACGCGCTCCATTCGCCCCGGCCATGGCCGGGGCGAATCGTTTTCGGCCCATATGAGTCGGATCAGATAACGTCTCAGGTAACCTCGTCGCGCTCGGAAACGGTCTGCTCCACGACCTCGCGGCCCTTTGCGCCGACGACCGGCTCCTTGCCCGGCCCCAGCAGGTAAGCGATCCAGCGTGTATGAGGGTGGCTGTCCAGAGCTATCTTCAGCGTCATGGTCAGCACCACCGACAGCAGCATGCCCACCACACCCAGCATCCAGCCCCACACCACCAGCGACAGGAAGGCCACCAGGGTCGACAACCCCAATGCCCGGCCCATCATTCGCGGCTCCACCAGGTTTCCGAGTGTGAAGTTGATCACCAGATAGGCCATCGCCAGCATGAAGGCGTCCGCCACACCGCCCTGCTGTGACACCAGCAGCAGCAGCACCGGCGGGAAGGCGGCCAGCGCCGATCCGATGTTGGGGATGTAGTTGAGGGCAAAAGCCAGCACGCCCCACAGCAAGGGGAAGTCCACGCCCATGACTACACAGGCCAGCCAGGCCAGCACCCCGGTAACCAGGCTGATGGCCGTCTTGACCGCCAGATAGCGCTTGAGCGTCTGGCTGAACTCCTCGAAACGCTTCAGGCTGGGTGCCGGATCATCCAGGGCCAGGGAAATCTTGGCACGAAAGTTGAGCGTCTCGTAGAGCATGAAGATCACCAGCAGCGCCACCAGGACACTCTGCACGAACAGGTTGCCCAACCCACCCAGCAGGGTCGGTAGCCAGGCGCTGCCGTCCTCGACCTCGACCAGTCCTGCCAACAGCTGGGGGTCGATGGCCAGGCCCATGGCAGCCATGCTGTCGAGCAGATCCAGGTAGCGCTCATAGAGTCGCGACTCGATGCCGGGCAGCGCCTGAATGAAAGTGCCGAAGGAGTTGGCCACCAGCAATCCGACCAGGGAGAGGAAGCCACCGATGACCAGCAGGGTGATCAGGACCGCCAGGCGCAGGCTCACACCCCACCGATGCAACCAGTTCACCGGAGCGGTGCAGATCACCGCGATGAACAGTGCCAATAGCAACGGCACGATCAAGTCAGCCCCGGCCCTGATGCCGGCGATGATGATCACCAGTGCGGCCAAGGCCAGCGTCAGCGTGAGAGGATAGCTGTAATTCGCGTCACTGTTGCTGCGGAGCATGCCCTGTCCCTGTCTTACGTGTCTCCTCATCATGGCGCCTGTGGGACGGCGACACAAATGACCCGTTCACCAAGGTGGGTACCCATTGACCGCTGACACTCGACAAAATCTACGTTGTTACGGAACCTTACTCGCCATCGCATCTCGAACCGAACAGCGTCACCCATCAACCCTGGCACGCTCATCCCTGACAGCACCGCGGCAAGGAGGCTCCATGCCCCGTTCACTTCTCTCCACCTGCCTGTTGGTAGGCGCACTGGTCGCCATGGCTCCGTTCAGCGCCATGGCTGTACACGCCGATGACATTCGCTCACGACTCGATGTCCAGGCCGAGGCCCAACTGGAAGTGGTGCCTGACCGCGCCACGCTCAATGCTCGGCTCTGGGAGCGCACTTCGGCCGTCACCCGGGACGAGGACTCCACCTCCGACCCCGGCGAATTGAGAGAGGCTCGTGACCGGCTTGAGGAACGCGCCGCCGTACTGATTCGTACCCTGGAGGAGGCTGGCGTCGATCGTGATGCCATCACTGCCGGCTCATTGAACGTGCAACCCGAATACCTCCCCGGTGCCAGAACCAGTGACGGAGAGCGGGAAACCCTGGTACGGACGCGCCTGGAGCGCCCCTTCCAGGTGAAGGTGGCGGATCTGGAGCGCCTGCCCCTGCTGCTCGACGCCCTGACTGAGGCCGGGGTCAATGCCCTGGATGGCGTGATGTACGATCTCGCCGACCGCGACGCTGCCACCGACGAGGCGCTGGTGATGGCACTGGAGAAAGCGCGCCACAAGGCCGAACTGATGGCCTCCACCCTGGGCGTGACGCTGGGCCCGGTGATCACGGTGAGCGAGACCCGGTCGCCGGTCTACGCCCCGCGCATGATGGCCATGAGCGCCGACATGCGCGAAAGCGCGCCCCAGGCAGAGTACCGCCCCGGCACCGTCACCATCGACGCCGGGGTCAGCGTCAGCTGGACGATCGAACCCTAGCCGTCACCCCCCCAAGCCGAAAACACAAAAATAGACCGCCGCAAGCCCTAACGAAAACACCCCACCGACGCCAGATCGGTGGGGTGTTTTCGCTTGCCGCGTGAAGCATACGGCCGGATGCCCTGGGGTTGGATACCTAGACGTTGATGGTTTCGACGCCGCCCATGAAGGGTCGCAAGGCCTCGGGCACGGTGATCGAGCCGTCGGCGTTCTGGTGATTCTCCATCACCGCGATCAGGCAGCGCCCCACCGCCAGCCCGGAGCCGTTCAGGGTATGCAACAGCTGCGGCTTCTTCTGGTCGGGATGGCGAAAGCGCGCTGCATGCGTCGCGCCTGGAAATCCTCGCAGTTGGAGACCGAGGAGATCTCGCGGTAGGTCTCCTGGCTGGGCAGCCACACTTCCAGGTCATAGGTCTTGGCCGCACCGAAGCCCATGTCGCCGGTGCACAGGGTCACCACCCGATACGGCAGTTCCAGCGCCTGCAGGATCGCTTCCGCATGGCCGCGCATCTCCTCCAGGGCCTCGTAGCTGCGCTCGGGCTCGACCATCTGCACCATCTCGACCTTGTCGAACTGGTGCTGGCGGATCATGCCCCGGGTGTCGCGACCATGGGAGCCCGCCTCGCTGCGGAAGCAGGGCGTATGGGCGGTGAGCTTCACCGGCAGCGCCTTGTGGGGCAGTATCTCGTCGCGGGCGAAATTGGTCAGCGGCACTTCCGCAGTGGGGATCAGGTGGTAGCCCCGCTCGTCGTCCAGCCGGAACAGGTCCTTGCCGAACTTGGGCAACTGGCCGGTGCCGTACAGCGAAGCCTCGTTGACCATATAGGGGACGTAACACTCCTCGTAGCCGTGCTCCAGGGTCTGCTTGTCGAGCATGAACTGGGTCAGGGCGCGATGCAGGCGAGCAATGGGCCCGCGCATCACCGCGAAACGGGCGCCGGTCAGCTTGGTCGCCAGCTCGAAATCCAGGTTGCCCAGCAGGCCCCCCAGGTCCACGTGATCCCGCACCGTGAAGTCGAAGGTCCTGGGCGTGCCCCAGCGATGCAGCTCGACGTTCTCCTCCTCGCTCTCACCCTCCGGCACGCTCTCGTGGGGCAGGTTGGGCAGGCCGCTGATCAGCTCGTCCCATTCCACCTGCACCTCGGCAAGCCGGGCCTTGGCCGCATCCAGCCGGTCGCCCAGGTCGTTGACCTCGGCCAGCAGCGGCTGGATATCCTCGCCCTGGGCCTTGGCCTTGCCGATGGACTTGGAGCGGGTGTTGCGCTCGTTCTGCAGTGACTCGGTCTCAGCCTGCAGTTCACGACGCCGCGACTCCAGCGCCTCGAGTCGCCCGGTATCCAGGACAAAGCCCCGCTTGGCCAGTCGTTGTGCGACCATCTCGAGGTCGCTGCGCAGCAGTTTGGGATCGAGCATGGAATCCAGTCCGTCGCATTGGGTGAAATCGGCCGCCCATTGTAGGCAAAAGGGAGACCATGTGCCATGCGCCGGGGTGCGCGGCACCGCCCTCTCGGGGTAAAGTAGCAGCATCCCTTCTGCCTGCCCGGCCCTACCGCGGCAGCGACAACGGCCGAATACGACACCATGATCGCACGACTGGACAGCGCTCAATCGAGCACCCTTGCCGGCCTCGACGCCCGTTACCTTCGCTTTCTCGACGTCCTGAAGACGCGGGGCTTCGAGGGCGAGATCGCCCCGGACTACGCCAGCCGCACGGTACTGGCCACCGACAACTCGATCTACCAGCGCCTGCCCCAGGCGGTGCTGTTTCCGCGCCACGCCGCGGATCTCGAGCTGATCACCCGGCTGGCCGGCGAAGCGGCGCACCGCCAGGTGGTGCTGACGCCCCGGGGTGGAGGCACCGGCACCAACGGCCAATCGCTCACCGACGGCCTGGTGGTGGACGTCTCGCGGCACATGAATCGAATACTCGAGATCGACGTCGAGAACCGCCGGGCACGGGTCCAGGCCGGGGTGGTCAAGGACCAGCTCAATGCGGCGCTGAAGCCCCACGGCCTGTTCTTCGCCCCGGACCTCTCCACCTCCAACCGCGCCACCATCGGCGGCATGATCTCCACCGATGCCAGCGGCCAGGGCAGTTGCGAGTACGGCAAGACACGCGACCACGTACTCGAACTCGATACCGTGCTGCTTGGCGGTGAACGCCTGCATAGCCGGCCGATCAACGATAACGAGCTGGAGACGCTGTGCCACCACAGCGGCGTGATCGGCAACGCCTACCGCACCGCCCGGGAGATCATCGATGACCAGCGCGAGCTGATCGCGGCCAAGTTCCCGCCGCTCAATCGCTGCCTCACCGGCTACGACCTCGCCCATCTGCGCGACGCGGAAGGCCGCCTCGACATCAACAGCCTGCTGTGCGGTTCGGAAGGTTCGCTGGGCTTCCTCAACGAGGCGGTACTCAACGTGCTGCCGATCCCCAGGCACTCGACCCTGGTCAACGTGCGCTACGCCGGTTCATGGACGCCCTGCGTGACGCCAAGGCGCTGATGGCTTCCGAAGCCAGGCCCACCTCCATCGAGACGGTGGACGACAAGGTGCTGCTGCTGGCCATGGAGGACTTCGTCTGGGACAGCGTGGCGGAGTTCTTTCCCAGCGCGGCTAGCGCCGAGGTTGGCGAGGACGACACTGCCACCGCGACGCAGCAGGCCGCGGCCATTCGCGGCATCAACCTGATCGAGTTCAACGACGACGACCCGGCACGGCTCAGTGAGCGAGTCGGGGCCTTCTGCCGCCATCTGGAGGCAGACGCAACTGTTGAGCGGCTCGGCCATACCCTGGCCGAAGGCCGCGCCCAGATCCAGAAGGTCTACGGCATGCGCAAGCGCGCCGTGGGCCTGTTGGGCAACGCCAGGGTCGATGAAAAAGGCGAGAAGCGCCCCATCCCCTTTGTCGAGGACACCGCGGTACCGCCGGAGCAACTGGCCGACTACATCGCCGAGTTCCGCGCCCTCCTCGACGCCCGCGGGCTCACCTACGGCATGTTCGGCCACGTGGATGCCGGTGTGCTGCACGTGCGCCCGGCCATCGACATGAAGGACCCCGCCCAGGAGCGGCTGATTCGAGAGATCTCCGACGAGGTCGCCGCGCTGACCCACAAGTATGGCGGGCTGCTGTGGGGCGAGCATGGCAAGGGGGTACGCTCGGAGTACGCTCCGAAGTTCTTCGGTGAGCTCTACCCCAGCCTGCAGCGGATCAAGGCCGCCTTCGACCCCCACAACCAGCTCAACCCGGGCAAGATCGCCACGCCGCTTATTATGTCGCCCGAAGCCGCGACTGCTACCCCGCCCGACACCGCAGGAGCTGGCACCAGTGCCGCGCAAGAGGAAACCGTCAAGTTGGTCGATCCGGGCCTCTTGACCATCGACGGCGTCCCCACCCGAGGTCAGCTCGACCGCCAGATCGACGAGCGGGTGTGGCAATCCCATGCCGCCACGGTGTACTGCAACGGCAACGGCGCCTGCTACAACTACGATCCAGACGACGCCATGTGCCCCTCGTGGAAGGCCACACGCGACCGCGTCCATTCGCCCAAGGGCCGTGCCAGCCTGATCCGCGAGTGGCTTCGCCTGCAGGGAGACGCCGGCATCGACCTGGTGGAGCAGACGCGACAGCAGCGCGCCGAAGGTGCCCTGGGCTTCCTCAAGCGCCTGCCGGCCCGGATACGCAACACCTACAAGCGCCGCGACGAGGACGACTTCTCCCATGAGGTCTACGACGCCATGGCCGGGTGCCTGGCGTGCAAGTCCTGCGCCGGCCAGTGCCCGGTGAAGGTCAACGTGCCCGAGTCGCGTTCGCTGTTCCTGGAGGCCTACCACGGCCGCTACCTGCGCCCGGTGCGCGACTACCTGATCGGCGGCCTGGAGTTCTTCGTGCCGGCGCTGGCCACGGTGGCACCGCTCTACAACACCGCACTGAACAACCGACTGGTCGAGCGGCTGCTGGCCGGCCCCATCGGCATGGTCGACAGCCCAAAACTGTCACGAGCCAGGCTGAAGAAGCAGCTGGCCGCCTGGGGCGTGAGCGAGGCCACGCCGGTTTCGCTGGGACTGCTGACCGAAGCGCAGAAAACCAGAAGCGTGATCATCGTGCAGGACGCCTTCACCAGCTTCTTCGAGGCCGAGGTGGTGATGGATATCGTCGAACTGCTCTCGCGCCTGGACATCCGGGTCTTCGTCGCCCCCTACTCGCCCAATGGCAAGCCGCTGAATGTGCAGGGTTTCATGGGCGCCTTCGCGCACACCGCCGAGAAGCAGGCCCGGTGGCTGCGCGCCCTGGCCGAGTTCGGCGTTCCGCTGGTGGGCATCGACCCCGCCATGACCCTGACCTACCGCCAGGAGTACGTGAAGGCGCTCACGCCCGATAGCGTGCCCGAAGTGCTGATGCTGCAGGAGTGGCTGGTGACCCAGGGCCAGCGCCTGGTGCCACCGGGGCTGAGCCAGCAGCTCGGCGGCCTTGCCGACCCCGGCTTCCGGCTGCTTTCCCACTGCACCGAAAAGACCACCGCTCCGGGCAGCCCCAAGGCGTGGCAGCAGGTATTTGCCGCCTTCGGCTTCGAGCTGGAACTTGTCGCCACCGGCTGCTGCGGCATGTCCGGCACCTACGGCCACGAGGCGCGCAACCGCGATACCTCGGCGACCATCTACGCCCAGTCGTGGAAGGCAGTGGTTGAAGGCGACGCCAACCCCGGCAGGCTGCTGGCCACCGGCTACTCCTGCCGCAGCCAGGCGAAGCGACTCTCCGACCAGGCCCTGCCGCACCCGCTGCAGGGGCTGTTGGCCCATTTGCACCAGCTGAGTTGGTAAATGGCCATTCAATCCGAGCCACGAGCGAACAGGAGGCAGCATGTCTCGCACCCTGATCATCATCGGCCTGTGCATCGTCGCCATCGGCTTGCTCTGGCCTTGGCTCTCCAAGCTGCCCTTCGGCCAGCTGCCCGGCGATATTGCCATCCGCCGCGAGGGCTTCTCCTTTTTCTTCCCCATCACCACCATGATCCTGATCAGCGTGGTGCTCTCGCTGATCCTGTGGCTGTCAGGACGATAATCCAGGCTGCCCCTTGTGGTTGTTGCCGAGACGGCGGCCTTGCTCCGCGCGCGAATTCCTATCCAGCTATGCCAGCTCCAGCTCATCGATCAGCACCGCCAAGCGCCTCCGCGCCTCGCCATCCACCGCCTTGAGCGGCCGTGGCAGGCAAGGCGACGCGACAAGCCCCAGCAGCTCGGCCGCGGCCGCCGTTACGCGCAGGCTGCCGCCATTCTCACCAAATAGCTGCCACAGCGGCTGCAGTCTCTCGACCAGCCGCGTTGCCTCATCGGCATCGCCCGCCTGGGCGGCGCGGGTAATCGCCAGCATAGTCTTGGGGAAGGTCCCGCCAATCGCCGAATACCACACTTCGCAGCCTGCATTCAGCCCCAGGGCGGCAAAGGCATCGCCGCTGATGCCAATCGTCACATGGGACGGAATCAACGCCCTCAGTCGTGCCACGCGCAATTTCGCCTCGGCGGGATCCGCCGGCACACCGGGGATCTTGATCGACTCCACCTTGGGCAGATGCGCGATCACCCCGTGCAGCTCATCGCTGAAATTGAAATGCGTGGTGCCGGGATTGTCGTAAACGCAAAGCGGCACCGACAGCTCCCGGGTCACGTCCTCGAAGAGCCCGAACACCTCTTCAGGAACGAGCCGCTGATACGACACCGGCGCCAACATCACCGCGCTTGCACCTGACTGCTGGGCGTCTTCCGCCAGCTTGAGTACATCGCGGGTGCGCACGGCACCGATGCCCACCATCACTGGCGTATCGCCGGCGTGCTGAACCGCCAGCTGTGCGACTCGAGCACGTTCCGCCACCGACAGATAGGCATAGTTGCCGGTGGAGCCCAGCACACCAATCGAATCAGCCCTGGCGGCCACCAGGCGCTCGATCAGCCGTACAAAGGCCGCCTCGTCGATACCGTTGGCATTTAGTGGGGTCAAGGGAAAGGCGCTGAGGCCAGTGAACATGGTGGATGCTCCTATTTTCTTTCACTCGTCGACAGACACGCCGCTTTAACACCGGCACGGCACAAGCCATTTTCCGCCGCCACTGAGCTTACCGGCGACCGATTGAAGGCTAATATTCGTGCAAGACGCAGAAAACCACCAGCTACCGGCTATTCTCGCACGCCCCATGCAAGCTCACGGTATTCAAGCCAGGAAAGGTGTGTTATATCACCAAGCAAAAGGGCAGCTTAGTGGCTGCCCTCTTGGTTGGGAAAATACGGCTGCTTAGAAAAAAAGCCTCCTAAGCGCCTCGCCCGGGTCTTCCTCGCGCATGAAGGCCTCGCCTACCAGGAAGCCATTCACGTCATGCTCGCGCATGCGCAGCATGTCGCTGCGGGTATTGATGCCGGACTCGGTCACCACGGTAATGCCCGCCGGGATTTGCGGCAGCATGTCCAGCGTGGTCTCAAGACGAGTCTCGAAGGTGTGCAGGTTGCGGTTGTTGATGCCGACCAGGTTGATCCCCAGCTTCAGTGCGCGCTCGAGTTCATGGACGTCATGCACCTCCACCAGCACATCCATGCCCAGCAGTTCCGCCTGCTGATAAAGGTCGGTCATGCGGGCATCGTCCAGGGCGGCCACGATCAGCAGGATGCAATCGGCGCCGATGGCACGAGCCTCGCTGACCTGATAGCCGTGGGTGATGAAGTCCTTGCGTATCACCGGCAGGTTGCAGGCCTCGCGGGCCTCGATCAGGAAGTCCTCATGGCCCTGGAAGAAGTCTGCGTCGGTGAGTACCGAGAGGCAGGCGGCGCCGCCCGAGGCGTAGCTGGCGGCAATCTCGGCAGGCTTGAAATCCTCCCGCATCACACCGCGGGAGGGCGAAGCCTTCTTGATCTCGGCGATCACTGCCGGGTCGCCCTCATCCATGCACCGGTTGAGTGCGGCAATGAAGCCGCGCGGTGCGCTCTGGCGTTCGGCCAGAGCCAGCAATTCAGTCTCGGACACGGCGGCTTGCCGCTCGGCGACTTCCTCATCCTTGCGGGCCAGGATGCGGGTCAGGATGGTAGGGGGTGCGTCCTGCGTCGGGCTCATGATGATGTCTCGTAACGGGCGGCACTGGCCGCGGAATAGCCGGTAGGCGGCCCATCTTACCTATCACCCGCGCGAGATTGAAAGGGAGACTGCCCAAGATATCTACCCCGGCCTTCTCCCGGCGCCCTGGCAGCTCGACGGGAACGCTGGCGACAACGGGTGGCCACGTGCCAGAATTCGACGATGGACAACACACCGCCATTTCATGAGTCATTCAGCAGTGTCTGGCCCTGGGCCACGCCGCTGACAAGCGTCCGCCTGGCTGCCACGCACTTCGACCCCACGCTGTTATGCAAGCAGACTGGCGAGCACGATCTCTACGCCCCTGGCTCCAGCTACGAGGGCATCACCCTGCCCTCTCGCCTGCACGGCGCCGTCGCCAAGCGACGCGCCGAGTTCTTTGCCGGTCGCCTCTGCGCAAGAAGGGCTTTATGGCTGCTGGACGGCCGGGAGGCAACGCCAGGCATGAACGATGACCGCTCCCCCTGCTGGCCTGAGGATTGCGTTGGGGCCATCACGCACAATGCGGGCTGGGCCGCTGCCCTTGCCGCTCCCAGGCACGCCTGCCAAGGGCTTGGCCTGGACGCGGAGCGCCTGCTGGATGCCGAGCAGGCCATTCGCCTGGCCAGAAGAGTTCTTACGCCCTGCGAAGCGGCCCGCCTGGATCAGTTGCCTCCATCCGAGGTTGGCCTGATGGTCACTGCGACCTTTTCCCTCAAGGAGAGCCTGTTCAAGGCGCTCTATCCGCTGGTAGGCCAGATGTTCCACTTTCAGGATGCCGAGCTGTTGGCATGGCATGGCATCGGCACGGCTCGCCTTCGCCTGCTCAGTGACCTGGGGCGCGGCTGGCTGGCCGGCCGCGAAGTCACGGGTGAGACCTGCCTGCATGAGGGTCGCCTGCTCAGCCTGGTGGCGTTGCCCGCCCCGGGCCTCGATGATGCTGGCCGCGCCACAATCGGTACCTGAACGCCACCATCGGTCCGCCTGAACCTGAATACCAGCACCTGGATTCCCAGGCCTTTCCTGAGATGAGTTGCCAACCGCACCAGCTGCGCATATGATAACGATTATCATAAGCACATGGAATGGATGATTTATGGCCTCAGACGCTCAGCGCCGGCCACGCATCCTAGTGGTCGAGGATGATCGGACGCTGAATGGCCAGATCGCCGGTCTCCTGGAAGGCAAGGGATACCAGACACACCAGTGCTACGAAGGCGAAAGTGCACTGATCTTCGCCTTGAGCCGGCGCTTCGACCTGATTTTGCTGGATGTGCTACTGCCTAAGCTGGATGGCTTCGAGGTGCTCAACCGACTGCGCAAGACGCGCCAGACCCCCGTCATGATGCTCACCGCCTGCGGGGCGGAAGAGGAGCGTGTCCTGGGCTACCGTCGCGGCGCCGATGACTATGTGCCGAAGCCCTTCGGATTCACCGAGCTGGTGCTGCGCATAGAAGCCCTGCTCCGACGCACTCTGGGCAGCACGGACCAGCGAGCCGACCCCGAGGTACTCTGCGTGGGTCTGTTGAGACTGCACCGCGGCATCCAGGCAGTCGATCATGACGGCGACGCCATCACCCTGACGCCGATACAGTTCCGCCTGCTCTGGTCGTTGGTGCTTCACCAGGGGGAAGTGCTGAGCAAGCCCTACCTCTACCAACTGGTGCTGGAGCGCGAGTTCAGCCGCTACGACCGCAGCCTGGACATGCACCTCAGCCGGGTCCGTCGTAAGCTGGTGGCGGCAGGCATGGCCGCCGACCGCCTGCAGACGGTGCATGGCAAGGGATACTGCTTTCAGTGAACAGGCGCCTGTTCTGGAAGCTGTGCGGCCCCTTGACGCTCGGCACCCTGATCCTGGTCTGGGTGGTCACCTTCCTGGGTGATGAAACCGAGCAGAGGATGAGCTTCATCGCTGAACAC
Organism: Halomonas sp. BC04; assembly: GCF_000568385.1. Classification (NCBI taxonomy): domain Bacteria; kingdom Pseudomonadati; phylum Pseudomonadota; class Gammaproteobacteria; order Oceanospirillales; family Halomonadaceae; genus Halomonas; species Halomonas sp. BC04. Next base: position 14,920 of record NZ_AZQX01000234.1, on the reverse strand, counting down.
CACCAGCAGACCCTGAAGCAGTGGGGCGAGACAGCCGAGCGACTGTACCTGGCCGGCGACGAGCAAGCTCTGGCCGACTGGCTCGAGGCACTGCAGGCCAGGGAGGAGATCTGGGCGGCGGTGGTGCGCTCCGATGTCCATCCACTGGCGGGCAGTACGCTATCGGCACAGTTCCAGGAAGGATTCCGGCTGGGGCGCAACGTGGAGTGGAAGATTCATCTCTACTTCGCCGAGAATCCCATCATGGACCTCACCTTTGCCGATGGACACACCCATTTTCTGGTAACCCTTCCCCAGCACATGCGCCCTGGGCACTACCTCCCCCAGGCCAGTCTCATCCTCAAGGTAGCCTTGCCCCTGAGCGTACTGATACTGCTCACGCTGGTAATCTACCGCCTGCTGACGGGACCGCTACGCCAGCTCGAACTGGCCGCCCGGGCGTTCAGCGAGGGCAACCTGGGCGTGCGTGTGCGTGGCCTGATGGGCAATCGCAACGACGAGCTCAGCGCCCTGGCGGAAACCTTCGACCAGATGGCCGAACGTACTGGCGAGCGGATACTCACCCAGCGCCGGCTGATCGCCGATCTTTCCCACGAACTGCGCACCCCGCTGACCCGTATCGACATGGCGGTGAGCTGCGTGGAGGAAGGCATCGACACCCAGCACTTCCTGCCCCGCATTCGACGCGAGTGTCAGCTGATGCGCGGCCTGGTGGAGGATGCTCTCACCCTGGCCTGGCTGGAGAACGAAAAACCCAGCCTCGATCGGGACAGCCTGGACCTCACCGACCTGATCGACAGCATCATCGAGGACACCCGCTATGAATACCCGGGACACCTCCTCGACCGCCACCTGCCCGACCAGGCGAAGATCAGCGGCAGTAGCCAACGTGCGCTGGCCCAAGCGGTGGAGAACGTGCTTCGCAACGCCTGTCACTACACCCCAGTTGGCGGCGCTATCCGGGTTGGCCTGCAATCTGACGATGAGGGCTACCGTCTTACCATCGAGGATGAAGGCCCCGGTGTACCCAACGACCAGTTGGAGCTGATCTTCACCCCTTTCTTTCGAACTGCCCGGGCTCGCAACGACCGCCCGGATGGCCATGGCCTTGGCCTGGCCCTGGCGCGACGGCAGGTGGAGGCGACCGGCGGCTGGATACGCGCCGGGCATCGTACCGAGGGGGGGCTGAGAATGACGCTCTGGTTCCCAAAATCTCGCTCTGGAGCTCTCCCGAACCGCTCTTCGTAACAAATGTAAAAGCGATTCACATTGTCTGCCACTTAAACAAGAATGCGCTCCAAATAAGAACACTTATCAATCAAAGGAGCGTAGAAGACACCCATGATTTACCATACACCTTGCAAAGCCTGGCCGCGCAACCCCCTGTGGTTGGCCATCGTCCTGGTTGGGGCCAGCCCTGCCGCCCTGGCCCAGCAGGCGGCCCAGGAACTCGACACCCTGGAAATCACCGCCGAACGCACCACCCAGGCCGACGCCATCGTCACGGCGGAAGAACTCGAGCGGCGCCAGGCCACCAACCTTCAGGACATCTTCGCTGAGCTGCCCGACGTCGCCGTAGGCGGCGGCGCACCGGCCGCCCAGAAGGTCTACGTGCGCGGCCTGGAAGACACCATGCTCAACGTCACCGTCGATGGGGCCACCCAGTCGGGCTACCTGTTTCACCACCAGGGACGACTGGTGGTCGAACCCGAGCTGCTAAAGCAGGTCGACGTGGTGGCCGGCGCCGGCGAGGCGACCAACGGGCCCGGCGCCCTTGGCGGCGCCATTCGCTTCGTGACCAAGGACCCCGAGGACCTGCTGCGTCCCGGCCAGAACGTCGGTGCGCTGCTCAAGGGTGGCTATTTCAGCAATACCGACGGCTACAAGGCTTCCGGCTCACTCTACGGGCGCCTGACCGACAACTGGAGCGCCCTGGCCACCCTGACCCAGACCGATCACGGTGACTACAAGGATGCCGAGGGCAACTCCCAGCCCTACACGGGCAGCGAGCGGTTCACCGGCTTCGCCAAGCTGATGGGTCAGCTCACCGATGAGCAGCGGCTACGGCTGAGCTACGAGCGCACCGAGGACGAAGCTCACCGCCTGCACCGCCCCCACTGGCGGCCCAGCGTGCGCAACGCCCCCATCGACCAGGAGGTGATCCGAGAGACCTTGACCGGAAATTACGGCTTCACCTCCGACGCCAACGACTGGCTCGACCTGGACCTGACGCTCTACCACACCGAGGCGTCTCTGGAACATATCGATGGCCCCTTCGGCGACTACATAGGAGCCATGCAGAGTCATGGCGGCGACCTGCGCAACCACAGCCGGGTCGGCGACCTCTCCCTCACCTACGGCGTCGACTACCGCAAGGACGAAGCCAGCCTGCGCAGCCCCCTCCATGGCGCCTACCGTGAAGAGGGCAGCGTGGTGGGTCTCTACCTGCAGAACCACTATCAGCTGACCGACAGGCTGCGGCTCAGTGCCGGCGCGCGCCACGACTGGTTCGAGCTGGACGAGGAGTTGAGCGGCAACACCTTCAGCGATTCTGGCTGGAGCCCCAACCTGGGACTGCGCTTCGATGCCACCGAGCAGCTCACTCTGCATGGCGGCTGGGCACGCGCCATTCGCGGCCCCCAGGTCAAGGAGCTGTTCGTCCTCGACTGGCACAGCAACGCGGAAGACCTCACCAAGGAAGTCGCCGATAACGTTGAGCTGGGCGCCACCTATCGCCATGGCAACCTCTACCTGGCAGCGGAGGTGTTCGAGACGCGCATCGACGACGTGGTGGGCCAGATCGATGGCCGCACGCTAGGCAACATCGGCGAGCTGAAGACCCGAGGCTTCAATGCCCGCATCGGCTACGACTGGGATCGTCTGGACGCCTCGCTCGCTTACAGCCGTGCCAGGCCCGAGCTGAACGGCGAGCCGCTGAGCGACGATGACATGGCCATCGGCACCAGCATCGGCGATACCTGGGTGGCCAACGTGAACTTCCAGGCCACCCCCACGATCGACCTGGGCTGGACCGGACGCTTCGCCGAGCGGTTGACCAACGTCGCCGATGGCTATCCGGAAAAGCCCGGCTACGGGGTCAACGATATCCATGCCAGCTGGCGACCCTTGGCCGGAGATCAGTTGACGCTCTCTCTGCGGGTCAACAACGTCTTCGACAAGCAGTACTTCGACCACGCCAGCTATGGCGATGCCGGCGACGTTGCCCACGGCCTGCCCGACCCCGGTCGTGATGTTCGTCTTGGCGCCAGCTATCGATTCTGATTGGGGGCAATGCCAGGTACGACAATAGGGGCGCCATATGGCGCCCCTTCTCATATCTCGTAAATCCGGATCATCAGCTGACCGCGGCTCAACGGCAGGCCACAGCGTGCGGCTCCATCTGGCGCTCGGGGCTCAGCCGCTCACGCAGCTGCTCCAGGTCATGCTTCAGAACCTCATGGGAACCGGCCCCGAACCACTCCAGCGAGACATCCATCGGCTCCCGGCACTCCGCCAGCCAGTCGAGCAGCGGGCCGTAATCACAGGCGCCATCCAGCACCGGCACCATGCCCTGGCGACAGCCCGCCGGGGAGTAGACATTGGCCGGAGCGAAGACAGGCAGCTGCTGCGCCGGGCAATGTTCTTGAAATGGAAATGGCGCACCCAGGGGGCCAGCTCTCGCAGTGCCACCAGCGGATCGGTGCCCGCCTCCCAGACGTGCAGCACATCGAAATTGAGCGCGAGGGCTGGATGATCCACCGCGTCCAGCAGCTCGCGGGTGGCCGGCATGCTGTCGGCCAGGGTATCGGGATGCGTCTCCACCACCAGGGTCAGACCCTCGTCGGCAACGCAGCGGGTCAGGGAGCCCAACCGCCGTGCCAGCTCGCTGCGCTCTGTGGCGCTGAGCTCGGCGCTGCCACGATGGCCGGCAAAGGTGCGTATCTTCTCAGCCCCCCAGTGTCGGGCCAGGCGGCACAGCCGCTGCGTGTAGGCCAGCGCATCACGCTCCGCCCCCTCCAGGGGCAGGTAATCACTGAGCATGGGAATGGCAAGTCCCTGGCGACGGATCCAGTCGCCATCGATGGCGGCATGCTCCAGCAGGTGGCGGGCATGCACGCCCCACAATTCGATGCCATTGAAGCCGGTATGCTTCGCCCAGGCGGCGAGCTCGGGCAGTGAGACAAGGTGGTGGCGGAAGGAGATGGTACAGAGATGCAGTCGAATCATGGCATGGGTTCCGTCTGACGGGTGGTAGGCGTGGGCACCGGGGTCGGCTGGCCCTGACACCAGGCTGAGAACAGCGCCTGCAGGCCCCTCTTGATGCGGAACTCACGGATATCCTGCTCTTCCAGCAGTGCTTCCACGGCAGAGGCCAGCGCAGGGTTTCCGGTCATGGCCAGCTTCATGGCGCGGTACTGGATACGGGTGTAGGTCTTCACCAGTGCCTCGATCTCATCGCACCAGGCCTCGAACAAGGGATCGCCCTCGGCCTGCTGCCCTTGCGCTTCCAGCAGCCAAGCGAAGGCGTGCTCGTAGGCATACTTGCGGATCGCCATCACGGGGACCTCACGGAAGGCCTGGGCAAGATGTGCCAGCGGCTCGTGGGCTCCAGGGCCGACGTGGGCATGCAGGATACGTCGCAGGGCATCGGTGAAAGGGTTTTCGTCGCGCTTCATGCATTGGCGGAAGTAGGCGGCCACGGTGTCTCGAGGGGTGTGGCGTATCTCCAGCCCGTCGAAGTAGAAGCCACCCCCGGCAGCTGGCGAGCGCACGGCATCGAGAATACGCGCCTTGGGCAGCTCCCCCTCCCAGCGGAAATCGGGATCCGACATGAACCACACTGCCGGGTCGGGGGTGGCCTCGAGCATCACGTAGTGGGGAAAGGGGTTCTGGTGGAACTTGTTATCCCGCTCCGGCAGCCGGTACATGTCCAGCATCACCATTACCTGGCGATCCGCAGGCCGCTGTTCCACCAGTTCGATCAGGCGGGCGACGTTGGCCTCCTTGTCACGTTCGTGCTCATACCACTCCACGATACGGATGCCGTATAGCAGCCGATACCATTCACGGAACCCCTCGTGCCGGGTATGCGGGGAGTGATAGGAGAGCTCGTGGCGAGAGTTGACCGAGAAATCGGCATCCCACACCCCGAAGTAGAAAGGGCGATGATCCACCCCCGGGGTGCGCTTGATGATCTCGCATACGCAACTGACGAAGCAGTGCACCTTGATCATGTGGCGAGTTCTCCCTGCCAGCGCCGCAGCAAGGCGACCAGATCCCCGACCCGCTGTAGATCGTCGCCGATCACCGCATCCTCGGGGACCGCCAGGCCGTACTCCAGCTCAAGATGGACGAAGAGCTGCAACAGCATGATGGAATCCAGCGCCAGGTCCTCATTGAGCCGGGCCTCGGGAGAGAAGCGCTCCAGCTCGGCCTGGGGCAGGTGTCGCCTCAGCACATCGGCGATGGCCGCCAGCAGGCGCGCGTCGGTGCCGCTCATGGGGCCACCTCCTCGGTTGGGGCGCCTAGCGCTGGCGCATGGGAGCAGGCATGGGCATAGTCCTGGGCCAACCGCTGTCGGCTCACCTTGCCATTGGGCAGTTTGTCGATGCGCTCCACCTGCTCAAGCACCACGGGCACCTGATGCGGTGCAAGCCGCTCGCGACACCAGCGCCGCAGGGCGTCACTATCGAGCCTCTCGTCGTTCGACGCCTCGTTGGCCACGAACTGCAGGCAGACCCGCTCACCGGCATAGACGTCGGGACGCTTGAAGGCGACCGCCTCCTCGATCTGCGGATGGCAAAGGAAGACATCCTCGACCTCGCCCGGATAGACGTTGATGCCCGCCACGTTGATGGTATCGTCAAGCCGCGCCAGAAAGTGCAGCCGACCCTGCTCGTCCAGATAGCCAAGATCACGGGTGGCGATGACCCGCCCCTCCCCTTCGACGGCAACCCGGATCTCCTCAGGAGCCTCGGCGCTGTGGCCCGCGCTAACCCCGAGGTGGCCGAGGGGCCGCCCCATCAATCCGGGGGACTCGGCCCTTGCCGCGATGGCGATACAGCCCACCTCGGAGCAGCCGTACTGCTGGCAGACCCGCTGGGTGCGGGCATCGAGGGTCTCCAGCAGAGGCGCTGGCAGGGCCGCACCGGAGAGCATCACCGTATGGAAGTTCTCGCCCGACGGCAGCATGCGCAGCAGCAGGCTCACCAGGGTTGGTGAGGCATAGAACAGATGCTCGGGCTGATCGCGCAGGGTACCGAGGATGAAGCGCGGGTTGAGATTGGTGACGATCCGGGGCACGGCGCCGCGCCGCAGGCCGGCGAGGAAACCGCAGATCAGGCCGTAGGAGTGGGTGACCGGACAGGCAACGATCGGCGTGAGGCCTTCGGCCTCGGAGAAGGCCTCGACATAGCTCTCCAACTCCCGGTCGATGGCCGCCCAGGGGCGCACGATGGTCTTTGGCCGACCAGTGGTGCCCGAACTGAGCTGGATCAGCTCACCGCCGGCAGCCGGCTCGGCCGGCGGATGCTCCACCCCGAGGGCAAGGGGCTCCAGGGTCGCATCGCCATGCAGCAGGAAGTCGCAACCGTTCTCCCTGGCCAATGCCCGGGCCGCCTCCAGGGGCGTGGCGGCGTGAATGGGTAGCACGCTGCCACCCTGTGCCTTGAGATGTAGGCACAGCGCCAACCACTGGAAGCAGTCCTTGAGGCAGACCGCGAGCCGCCAGCCCCGGGGCTCAGCCACCACCGGGTAACGGCACAGGGCTTCCACGGCACGCTCGATGTCGTCGCGGCCATAGGGGGTGGTATCCACCACGAAAAGGGGGTCGGAGTGTGTCACGCTAACCTCGATGATCGGCTTGGTTGTCGAAAACGTCGGCATCCGCCAGGGTGTTGGGGACGCAGTGATGGCACTCAGGGGCCTCCGGCCCCCGCAGCGTGTGGGTGAGCAGCGCCTCGGCGGCGATCCAGTGTCGACGATGGCCAAGCCGCGCCAGCCGCTCGCTCAGCTCGGGATGGTGTCGTGCATAGGCCGCCAGGCAGTCGTTCACCTGCGACCAGAATTCAGCCTCGGGAAGGCAGTAGTGACGCTCCATGAGTAGCGCCAGCTCGCTGAGGTGAAAGACGAAAAGCGTATCCATCATCAGCTCGCGCAGAGCCTCCACCTCACCCATGCGGTAGTAGCGATCGTCGGGGGCCAGGTCGTAGATCGCCTGACGCGCTGCAAGATCGGGACCTCCGCCCCCCTTGGGCAGGTAGGCCTCGACGTACTCCACGCTGTCGTGGAAGTCGCGCAGCAGCAGCGCCACCGGCCAGCCCTCACGCACCACCAGCAGGCCGTTCTGCGCGTGGGCCTCCACGGCGATGCCATGGGCCGCCAGCAGGTGCCAGACCGGCAGCACCACACTGCGAATTACCGCCTCGAACCAGGCTGCAATGCCATGACGCTCGATCCAGGGCTGGATGAAGGGACGCCCATCCGCCTCCACGGCGAAGAGGGCATTGAGCGGTACCGCTCGCTCGCCCTCCCCCAGCCGGGAGGCGATGCCATCGCGCCAGATGGCGCCCAGCTCGCCGGCAAGGGCCTCGCGTTCGGTCGGATGCTCGGGATGGCCGGTGTAGAGCAGACCGGCATACTCCTCAAGCAGGCGCAGCGGATAGTCCCGGGAAAAGCAGGGGTCGCTGTCAATGGTCTGCCTCAGCCAGCGGGAGATGGCCGGCGCCGAGGGCACCGAGTGAGGCACCAGGTGGCGCCGGGACGAGGTGTTTCCGATGCCAAGGGACAGCTTCACGCAGGACTGTCCCGGTCGGCTGGCATTGAATAGCGAGCGAAGCGACTGGCTGGCACGATAGCGGTCGCCCAGCACCCCCAGGTCGATGATCTCGCCGCGAGCCAACGCCGGTCTCAGGGCCCCTTCACGTAATAACTGCCACTGCCAGGGATGCACCGGCAGCACCACATGTCGTCGAGGATTACCCCCGGCCCGACGCAAGGCCACCCGCAGCGCCTGGGCGGTTTCTGGCCCCAGTTCACGCCGCCAGAAGGCCTCCTCATCGCATGGCAAACAGGCCTGCCGATGGCCAAGTGGTACAGCGAGCCATTTCAGCCGGAAGGTGTTGCCGGATTCCGGCCCGTAATTCACCTGATCGTCGTCGCTGAAACCCAGACGTGTCTTGAAGCAGGGGTGATAGGGGTGCCCCTCATGGAGGGCACTGTCCAGGGCCTCCGCGTCCAGTTCACGACGCGAGGCGATCCGCCGGCAGGCTCGGGTGTTTCGCACGGTCGCCTCCAGCTCTTGCAAGAAGACCAAGCGGCGTTCAGGCGAAGCAGGTAGCCGCTCGACCAGGCCCTCCAGCCCAAGGCAGACCCGCTTCCCGTCGCATGTCAGGCACAGGCTCTGCACATTCAATCGGATGCGTCCGAACCCCCGAACCTGGCCCTTGCAGCGTCCTTGCAGCTCGCCCAGAGAGAAGTGCAGCCACTGCCAGCCAGTCATGCAGGCAGCAGCGCGGTAGGCAACAAGGCCCTCGAACAGCAGTGCCTCCAGCAACTGGCGGATCACCCGTGACTCCACCGGCTCGGATCGGGCGACAACACAGGCGTCCTGAGGCACCGCTACCGCTTCAAGCCACGTCATGACGAAGCTCCCTCGCCGCCTCCCGCAAGACCTCGGCGCCAACGGCAGGCGCAGCCAGCAGCGGGTTGGGGATACGGGTGTACACCGCCATCTCGAGCTCGGCGTTCAACTCGTCCACGTCGTGAACCCGGGTCAGCAGGTTGCCCTTGTAGGGCAGGCTCTCCTCTTCCAGCAGCAGGGTTACCAGAGGCAGCGCAGGGCCCGCGAAGTTCTCCCGCCACCCCTCCAGGGCGCAGCGCAGCAGATCCAGCAGCACCCGCTCCTCCAGCAGGCCATCCTGGCCAAAGCGAGCGATCACCGAGAACAGCTGGTTGGCCACCAGGTAGTAGCAGAAGCGGTCGCGGATCATGGCATCCTGGTAGAAGAGTTCCGGAGACTCGGCGACCCCGGGGCAGAGGGCCTCCAGTGCGGCGCGGTGCGCTTGCGAGAGGTAGAAGCCCTGGTTGTCGCGATAGTAGTAACAGGAGGGATAACCGGCGCTGAGGTCGAGCAGGCTGTTCTGCTGGTGTGCCTCCAGGGCGATACCATGCTCGTCGTAGAGTCGCAGCGCAGGTTCGATGGCACAGCGCAGGTAGTGGCAGAACCAGTCGCGACTGACGGCAGCCAGGCTGCGACCCTCGTTGAGTGCCAGGCCTTCGATGAGACCATGGAGACGCGACAGACGACCCTCCAGTGGATCCTGAGTCAGCGTCGCCACGCATATCACGCCCCGACCCCGTCCACGAGAAAAGGGGTTCTCCCGGAGGATCATCTCGAAGCCACTCTCGCAACCCCCCGGCAGGCGCACGGTGAGATAGGCCGGATCCTGCAGGAAGCGGAAGCGGGGCTCGACCTCGAGAAAGCCGGTCCGCTCGATCAGCCTTACCATTACCATACCGGCACGAAGCTCATGGGCCTTGTTGATTCGCAGTGAGTTGGTGACCTTGACCGGAATGGAGAACTTGAACATCCAGTCAGCCTCTTCGCAGTAAAGGGTACGGACCGAGGAGGTGGCGGTGAACATCGGCCCCAGACTGCCCAGCGGCTCAATCAAGCCCCGAGCAATGGCCTCGACGACCGACGGCTGGGAAAGCAGCCACTGGGCCTGCAATGGATGGGTCGGCACCAGCACCCGCCCGGCGGGCAGGCTCGGGGCGCCCATCCCTGCCGCAAAGGTGGCCTCCACCATGCAGTGGCGCTGATATCGAGACAGGAACCCTGCTCCACGAGATCCCGATGCACGGCGAAGCAGGCCAGCTGGAAACGCCCCGCCATCTCAGGGGCATAGCTGGCATGCTGCCAGTCCGCCAGACCCTGGCGGCTCTTGGGGGTGGGATGGGCCGCATGACCGAAGAGCAGGGCCTGTTCGGCATCGATGAAACGATCCGAGTCCAGCCGGGGATCCTGGCCACGCGCCTCTACGTAGCGAGTCATCACTCGATAGCTGTCGGCAAGGCGGTAGTGCAGCTCGAGCTCCCGCGCCTTGCGAACTTCAGGCATCACGCCTGAGACACGAGCATAGAGCTCACCCACCAGCATCGACATGGCCCTCAGGGGCTCCAGGCGACGCCAGCGTCTCCGAGCGGAACGCCAGAGCCAGACCCTGCCGAAGCGATGCCGCCCTGCGCTGGAGCGGTAGAGCACCTCGATCGCCAGCCGCGATTCCTGAGAAATCAGATCCAGCTCGCAGCGTTCGCCCTCCTGACCGGCTCCGCCAACCTCAGCCACCCCCTCGGCAAGATCGCCCCATTGGCCGGCATCCACCTCCCTCAGGTAGCAGTGCAGGAGTGCCTGAAAGCTGGCGTGTTCCGCGATGGCCCTGGCGGATGGTCCCATAGTGATGTCCCGTGAGGATTGCCTGGAACAAAACTAAATGAGAATCATGCGCACATAAACGTGATTTACATCTTTTACAACTCACGCTCCTGAGCCAACAGACGATCCTCGGATAACAGGCGATGGGGACGAAATCGCAGGAAGAGGGCCAGAGCCAGGGCGAAGGTGAGCCACTCGGCCAGTGGCAGCGCCACCAGCAGCGGCCACTCAGGGAAGAAGGTGGCGACCAGCAACAGCAGCAGCGCCGGCAGTATCAGACTTCGAGCCATCGCCACCACAGCGGAGGGCAGCGGCTTATGCATGGCGGTCAGGTAGACCGACAGCAGCACATTGAGCCCATTGATCAGAAACAGGGGCCAGAGGATGGCCAGGAAGCGATCGGCCATTTGGGCGGTGGCAAGGTCCGCTGTGGGATCCAGGAAGAGCCGAACCAGCCAGTCACCCTGGAACCAGACCACCAGTACCAGCAGCCCGCCAAGCCCCAGGATTACGCTGGCCCCGCAGCCCATGAAAGTTCGGATCCGCCGAGCGTTGCCCACCCCCAGGTTGTGACTGAGTAACACGTGCATGGCATCGGCAATGCCGTAGAACACCATCAGGCTGAGAAAGATCAAGTAGTTGACTACTGTAAAGGCAGCCACGCCCGTCACTCCCTGGCTGGACATCAGCAGCCAGTTGATCACCAGCATGACCAGCCCCACAGAGGCTTCGTTGATCCATTCCGAAACGCCGTTGACGCCAGCCTTGAGGACCTCCCCCCAGTTGTCCTGCCGCAGGCGGAAACGCAACCGCCGATGGGGGGCCACGAAATAGCACAGAAGGATCGCGAGCTGAAGCAGTTGAGCGATGCCGGTGGCCAGGGCGGCACCGCGCAGGCCGTAGCCCAGGTACCCGATGAACAGCGCATCCAGCAGGATGTTGACCCCCGCGCCTGCCACCAGTGCCCACGTGGCCAGTCCCGGCAAGCCATCCAATCGGACGAAGTAGTAGAGCACCATGGTGACAAGCTGGACCACCAATACCCAGGCGAACACCAGGAAGTAATCGGACATCAAGGGGAAGAGTTCGGGAGATGCCCCCAGCAGCCGATAAAGGGTCTCGCGGAACCAAAGGCCCAGCAAGGCCGCGACCAGGGCCAGGGCGAAGGTGGCGATCAGGCACTTGCTGAAGATCGCCGAGGCCGCCGCCGTGCTGCCCTCCCCCAGGTACTTGCCGGCCCGCACGGTACCACCGATGGCCAGTGCCAGCGCCAGGCCGAACAGCATGGCGAAACAGGGAATCAGCAGGTTCAACGCCGCCAGGGCCTCGCCACCGACAAAGTTGCCGATGAAGATACCGTCAACGATGTTGGCCGTGGTCAGCGCCAGCAGCCCTGCCACCGAGGAAAGGGCGTAGCGAAAGAAAACCGGCCAATGGGGACCGGTGAGAATGGGGTCGTGCCGTGCCTGGGCGGTGTTCTCATCCATGACGATTGCTTCCTGACCCGTCGATGCCGTCATGACTGGCCCGGCTCACCGGGCAATTTGACAATCGACGAAATGAGAATGAAAAGCAACCACAATACCGCCAAACGCAGTGTCAGGGAATCAGTACACGGGTGAAATCGGCCAGTTCCTTCATTTTTTCCAGTGGCAATTTGGAAGCCTGGGCATCCTGGGCCATCATCACGCCCTCTTTCAGCGTGTCGGCAACATCCGCGCAGTAGAGCGCCGCCCCGGCGTTGAGCGCGACGATGTCCCCCGCCAGTCCTTCCCCCACCAGGGCCTCGCGCACCAGCCGCAGACTGTCCTCGGCGCTGACCACCTTGAGCGACGCCATGTCATGACGCTCGATGCCCAGCTCCTCGGGGGTGATCGTGTAGCGGCATATCGCGCCATCCTTCAGCTCGGCCACCTGGTCGGTGCGGCCAGCGAGATTTCGTCCAGCCCATCCTCGGCGTGCACCACCATGACATGGCGGCTGCCGAGATACTGCAGCACTTCGGCCATCAGCGGTACCAGTTCCGGCGAGTAGACGCCCAGCAGCTGGTTGGGCGCACCGGCGGGGTTGGTCAGCGGCCCAAGGATGTTGAACAGGGTACGCACGCCCATTTCGCGCCGCGGGCCGACGGCAAAGCGCATGGCCGGATGGTGGTTGGGGGCGAACATGAAGCCGACGCCCACCTGCTCGATGCAGCGCCCCACCTGGTCCGGCTTGAGGTCCAGGTGGATACCCGCCACGTCAAAGAGGTCGGCGCTGCCGGAGGAGGAGGAGACGCTGCGGTTGCCATGCTTGGCCACATGCGCACCGGCGGCGGCGGCCACGAAACTGGCGGCGGTGGAGACGTTGAACAGGTTGGCACCGTCCCCACCGGTACCGACGATGTCGACGACGTTGTCGGCCGACACCCTGACCCGTTTCATGAGCTCTCGCATGACCTGTGCCGCCGCACTGATCTCCTCGGCGGTCTCACCCTTCATGGCCAGGCCAACCAACAGCCCCCCAATTTGCGCGTCGGTGGCCTCGCCGGTCATGATCTGCTCGATCACCGCATGGGTCTCGTCGAAGCTCAGGTTCTCGCGGCGCATCACCGCGCCAATGGCCTCTCGCATCTGCATGGGCAGGAACTCCTCTGTCTCTGTCGGGCGCGGATCAGCGACGCTTCAGGAAATTGGCCAGTAGCTCATGCCCCTGGCGGGTAAGGATCGATTCCGGGTGGAACTGGACCCCTTCGATGTCCAGTTCGCGATGGCGCAGGCCCATGATGAGACCCGGCGTCACATCGTCCTCGTCGGTCCAGGCGGTCACCTCGAGGCACTCGGGGAGGGTGTCGGCCGCCACCACCAGCGAATGATAGCGAGTCACCTCCAGGGGGTCCTCCAGGCCTTCGAAGACACCGTGGCCATGGTGGCGGATGCGGGAGGTCTTGCCGTGCATCACCTGGGGGGCCCGCACGACGTCGCCGCCGTAGACCTGGCCGATCGCCTGGTGGCCCAGGCAGATCCCGAGAATCGGCAGGCGGCCGGCAAAGTGGCGAATCGCCGCCATGGAGATCCCCGCCTCGTTGGGCGTGCAGGGCCCGGGGGAAATGACCAGATGGCTCGGTGCCAGCACCTCGATCTCTTCCAGGGTGATGGCATCGTTGCGATGGGTGACCACGTCGGCCCCAAGCTCACCCAGATACTGCACCACATTGAAGGTGAAGCTGTCGTAGTTATCGATCATCAGCACGGACATGGCGGTAGAAAGTCCTGTTTTGTTGCAGCTGGCCAGCGGCCAGGCAGAGGTTACCCAGATCGAGTGCGTCGGTCATGCCAGCCGTGCAGGGTCACCAGGCACAAAAATGCCGCCCCGACGGCGGCATGGTCATTCAAGACACAGGTATGCCGCCCCGCTTCAGGAGCGCCACCACGTCCGGCTCGAATGAATGTGATCTGGTGATGTCATACCCCAATAGTGCCGCTGTGCCGGGCTGGCTGTCAATCCGCCGAAGACGCCCGCCCACCTCACCGTGTCAAGGACCTCCAGTTTACACGGCTCGGCTGGCCAGCCCAGCCCACAGTCTCTATTATCGAGCCAATGCGCTGCCGCAAAAAGGAGATTTACGATGCGCCCATCCCGCCACGCCCTTCTCTGGCTGGCCCTGCCCCTGGCTGCCATGGCCGGCACCACCCAGGCAATAGCATCACCCAAGGTGGTGGCTACATTCTCGATCCTCGGTGATCTCGTGGCCCAGGTTGGGGGCGATGACATTCACCTGGTGACGCTCACCCCGCCCGGGGCTGAAGTCCATGAGTGGGAGCTGACGCCCAATAACTTCATCGCCCTGGAAGACGCCGACCTGGTTTTCTACAACGGCTACCAGCTGGAGCAGTGGATGCGCCAGGTGCATGCCACCGTGGGCAACCAGGCCCCGCTCATACCCCTGGCGGAAGCGTCGGAATACCCTACCCTGCCCATCGTCACCGGCGACTACAGCGGCGAGCCCGACCCCCACCTGTGGATGGACCCGCGTGCGGCAGCGGCCTACGTTCAGGTGATTGCCGAAGCGCTGGCGGAGCTGCAGCCGGACGCCGCCGACAACTTCCATTCCCGAGCCGAGAAGGCGCGCGAAATCCTCGCCGCGCTGCATAAGGAGATCACGGAAACCCTCGCCGATATTCCCGAAGAGCAACGCCTGCTGATTACCAGCGAGGCCGCCTTCGTCTACTTTGCCGATGCCTATGATTTCCGTCATGACGGCATCTGGGGCACCAATGCCGAGACGGAAGGCTCCCCTCAGCAGATGATGCGAATCATCGACCTGGTCAACGAGATGCAACCGGCCGCGCTATTCTGGGAGAGCACCATCTCCGACCGGTACGTCAGCAGTATCGCCTCCGACACCGGCCTTGCCGTGGCCGGTCCGCTCTACGTCGATTCACTGAGCGAACCGGACGGAGAGGCGGCCAACTATGTCTCGCTCATGAAGTACAACGCTTCGCT
>NZ_AZQX01000233.1:0-5252 GCF_000568385.1 Halomonas sp. BC04 | reverse complement strand
CCGGTGATCGTCAAGGGCCACTCCGCCCACCCCGGCACCTCCGAGCTGRTSGGCCGTGCGGTGCAGCAGGCCGTGGTGAAATGCGGATTGCCCGAAGGCGTGTTCTCGCTGCTGTTCGGCTCGGGCCGTGAGATCGGCCAGGCGCTGGCGGCGGATCCACGCATCCAGGCGGTGGGCTTCACCGGCTCCCGCAGTGGCGGCACCGCCCTGATGAAGACCGCCCAGGCGCGCCCGCAGCCGATCCCGGTCTACGCCGAGATGAGTTCGATCAACCCGGTATTCCTCATGCCCGAGGCATTAAAGTCACGCGGCGACAAGATCGCCGAAGGCTTCGTCGCCTCGATGAACATGGGCGCCGGCCAGTTCTGTACCAATCCGGGCCTGGTCATCGCCGTGAAGGGTCCCGAGCTCGATGCCTTCGTCGAGGCTGCGGGCGATGCGGTCAAGGGCAGCGCCGCCCAGACCATGCTCACCCCGGGCATCCATGATGCCTATCAGCAGGGAGTGGGTCGGCTGGCCGGCAACGACAAGGTCAAGGAAGTGGCCCGCGGTCAGGCCGGGGAATCGGCCCACCCGTGCCAGGCGGGGCTGTTCGTCACCTCGGCCCGGGACTTCCTCAATGACCCCGAGCTGCAGGAGGAGGTGTTCGGCGCCACCTCGCTGGTGGTCGAGTGTGCCGACCAAGGCGAGATTCACCAGGTGGCGGCCCAGCTCGAAGGCCAGCTCACCGCCACGCTGCAGATGGACGACGGCGACCTGGAGGCCGCGAAAGCGCTGCTGCCGATCCTCGAACGCAAGGCGGGCCGAATCCTGGCCAACGGCTGGCCCACCGGGGTGGAAGTGTGCCACGCCATGGTCCACGGTGGTCCCTACCCGGCCACTTCCGATAGCCGCACCACCTCGGTGGGCAGCGCGGCGATCTACCGCTTCCTGCGCCCGGTGTGCTACCAGGCGCTGCCCGGCGAGCTGCTGCCCGAGGCGTTGCGTGACGGAAACCCCTGGCGGGTGTCACGGCTGCTCGATGGCAAACCTGAGGCATGAACATGAACGCACTCATGACTAGAAACCTGCTTCCGCAGGATCTTGACGTCGCCCTACTGGTCGGCCGCGCGTGGCGTGACGCCACGCGTTCGAGAAAGGCCGGTCCCGCACTAATCGTGGTTCGGAGAGGCGAAGTCATTGATATTTCGTCCCATTGCAACTGCATGGCCGACCTCCTCGACCGCGACGATGCCGCCGATTTTGTCCGCACAATCGAGGGTGAGTCGCTGGGCCCGATCGAGGCGCTGCTGGAAAATTCGCTGGCTGAGCCACAGGCCACTCCCTACCTGCTCGCACCCTGTGACGTGCAGGCGATCAAGGCCTGTGGCGTGACCTTTGCAGTCAGCCTGCTGGAGCGGGTCATCGAGGAGCAGGCTGGCGGCGATGCCGCCAAGGCCAGCCAGCTGCGCGCCGAACTCAACGAGGTGATCGGCCAGGACCTGTCGCGCATTGCGCCAGGGTCCGACGAGGCCATGGCTTTGAAGTCGGCACTGCAGGCGCGTGGCGCCTGGTCCCAGTACATGGAGGTGGGCCTTGGCCCCGACGCGAGGTATTCACCAAGGCACAACCGTTTTCATCGGTGGGCTTCGGCGTTCGCGTGGGCCTGCACCCCTCTTCGCAATGGAACAACCCCGAGCCGGAGATCGTTCTGGCGGTAGATGCCAAGGGCGAGCCAAGGGGCGCCACTCTGGGCAACGACGTCAACCTGCGCGATGTCGAGGGGCGCAGCGCCCTGCTGCTGGGCAAGGCCAAGGACAACAATGCTTCCTGCGCCATCGGCCCATTCATTCGTCTGTTCGATGAACGCTTCACCCTCGACAGCGTTCGTCAGGCCCGGGTATCGCTGCGCATCGAAGGCGAGGACGACGATTTCCTTCTCGAAGGCGAGAGCGACATGCGCGAAATCAGTCGCGACCCGCTGGACCTGGTCCGGCAGACCATCGGTGCCCATCACCAGTACCCGGACGGCTTCATGTTGTTCCTTGGCACCATGTTCTCGCCGATTCAGGATCGCGACGGCGAAGGCCATGGCTTTACCCATCATATCGGCGACCGCGTCATCATCGCCACACCCTCGCTCGGTGCCCTGGTCAATCGTGTGGACCACTCCGACAAACTGCCACCGTGGACCTTCGGCATTCGCCAGTGGCTGGCACACCAGCGCTAGCGACTGACACGGGCAGAAAAAAACCCAGGCCGGTTACCCGGCCTGGGTTTTTGCGTCCTCGATCGCCTAAACGATCATGGGGACTTACGCCGTGTTACGGCGACGGATCGGGGCATCCCCATCCTGACGGCGACGCGGAGCACGCTCGGCAGTGGCACCGGCGTCTTCACTGATTTCCAGCGGACGACCGGCGACCTTGGCACGGGCCATCTTGTCGAGGATGCTGGCCGGCAGCGAGCTCGGCAGCTCCACCACGGAGAAGGCGTTGCGAATGTCGATGCGACCGATGCGGGCGCCTTCGATGCCCCCTTCATTGGCCAGGGCGCCGACCAGCTGACCCGCTTGACGCCATCCTTGTGACCCACGGCAACACGATAGCGGGTCATGCCCTCGCTGGGGCCACGCTCGCGACGTGCCGCCGGCTTGCCATCACGCGGCTCACGCTCGGTACGCTCCTTGCGCGGCGGCTGCATGCGACCGATGGGCGCTTCGTCGGCGCGGGCCATGGCGGCAAAGGCACAGGCCAGCTCGATCGGGTCATGCCCTTCGGCGACCAGACGCTCGATCAGTGCACGCTGCTCCTCGGCACCGGCCGTCAGCGCACCCTGGGTACGCAGGAAGAAGGCGTCATCCCGATGGGCGCGGATGGCGGCTTCGTCGGGGATCGGCATATCGGCCATGTGCTGACCGGTGGCCTGCTCCATCCAACGCACCTTGCGCATCTCGCGAGAGCCGACGAAGGTGATCGCGATGCCGGTGCGGCCCGCACGGCCGGTACGGCCGATACGGTGGGTGTAGGCCTCGCTGTCCTGGGGCAGGTCATAGTTGATGACGTGGGTGATGCGCGACACGTCGAGGCCGCGGGCGGCCACGTCGGTGGCGATCAGCACATCGACCTTGCCGCGCTTGAGGCGAGTGATGGTGCGCTCGCGCAGGCTCTGGTCCAAGTCACCGGAGAGGCTCGCCACGTTCACGCCGCGGGCGGAGAGCTGCTCCATCAGGGTGGTACAGGCAGCACGCGTCCGTACGAAGACGATGGCGCCATCGACCGGCTCGACCTCGAGGATACGCGACAGCGCTTCCAGCTTGGCACCGCCTTCGACACGCACCAGCCGCTGGTCGATGCTGGCGGCCGTACCGGCGCTGGCCTCGATGGCCACCTTGACCGGATCGACCAGGTAGCGATTGACGATACGCTCGATCTCGGTCGGCAGCGTCGCGGAGAAGAAGACCCGCTGGGCATCCTTGGGCGTATCGGCGACGACGCGCTTGACGTCGTCGATGAAGCCCATGCGCAGCATCTCGTCGGCTTCGTCGAGCACCAGGGCAGAGAGGCCGTCGAGCTTGAGGCTACCGCGATCCAGGTGATCAATGATGCGGCCGGGGGTGCCGACCACGACCTGGGCGCCGCGCTTCAGGGCACCCAGCTGCTCACGGTATTCCTGGCCGCCGCACAGGGTGGCGACTTCCAGGCCCTTGAGATTCTGGCCGTACTTGCTGAACGACATGGCAACCTGCTGGGCCAGTTCACGGGTCGGGGCCATGACCAGCACCTGGGGCTCACGACGGGTCAGCTCCAGCCGAGACAGAATCGGCAGTGCGAAGGCAGCGGTCTTGCCGGTGCCGGTCTGGGCCTGGCCCAGCATGTCACGCCCTTCCAGCAGTGCAGGAATGGTCTGCATCTGGATGGGGGAAGGAATCTCGTAGCCCAGTGTTTCCACAGCGGAGAGAACGGCAGGCAACAGAGCAAGATCGCCGAAGCTCGGCGAAGCGACAGAAGTCGAGGTCATCAATCACACCTTGGTAGGCCGGCAGGGGCCGGCAAAATCACATTGAGGCATCCCCGACGCAAAAGTACGGTCGGGCGCGCTGCGCTTATCGATGGCCATCATTGGCCGAAGGGCAGAGCGAGTCACGGTATCGGGGACGCCGGTCGCACCTGGCATCCGGTTCGCGCCCTGGGGCTTGCGAACCGCTAAGGCGACCTTTCTGCGCCGATGTCGCCGGTTGGCGGCATCTAATGGCGCTCCATCTTCACATCTCGGACACTGTCGGTAGATGACCGCAGGTCTCGGTGATTCGGCTCGGGCAACTTCAGCACCGGCGAATCGTCATGATGGCGGGGTCAGCACATGCGAGGAGGGCGCATGCTACCATCGGTGCATCTTCCTGGCCAGTACTTTCAACGCTAACGGTCATGTCACTCTCATCAAAGGAGCCTGCCAATGCCAACCCTGTGGGTCGATGCCGACGCCTGTCCCAAGGTCGCCCGCGACATCATCGTGCGCGCCGCCGAGCGCACCGACACCCCCACCTGGTTCGTGGCCAACCATACGATCCCGCTGCCGCCCTCGCGCTGCGTCAAGTCGCTGGCGGTGAGCCATGGCTTCGACGCCGCCGACAACGAGATCGTGGCCCGCATCGCCTCCGGCGACCTGCTGCTCACCTCCGACCTGCCGCTGGCCCTGGAGGCCATCGAAAAAGGCGCGGCGGTCATGACCACCCGCGGCGAAATGCTCGACAAGGGCAATATCAAGGCGCGGGTCCAGATGCGGGATTTCATGGAGACCCTGCGCGCCAGCGGCGAACACACCAGCGGGCCCAAGGGCTATAGCGACACCGACCGGCGCGAGTTCGCCAATGCGCTGGATCGCTGGCTGGCGAAGCAGAGGTAAGGAACGGGAAGGCGATTTCTCCTTTTTGGAGGAAGCTTCAGCTCACGACTGGAGGCGCTAGCCTCCCGGCGGTGTTGCTTGCGCGGGCGGTAACCACTGGCCTTGGAGCCTCCGCCGGGCGCCTAGCGGCGCCAGTCGCGATGCGGAGCAGCGCTCCAACAGCGATTCTATCTACCGACGGTGCCACGCCGCTGTCGGAGGAAGCTTCAGCTCCGGTCCGACGCATCGGCGACTGGAGGCTGCAAGCCTCCCGGCGGTGTTGCCAGCCGTTAGTGAACTTCCCCAACGCCGAGGCCTCCGCCGGCGCCTGGCGGCGCCAGTCGCGATGCAAAGCAGCGCTCCAACAAGGGATGGCATAACCGTGCTGT
>NZ_AZQX01000232.1:0-5443 GCF_000568385.1 Halomonas sp. BC04 | reverse complement strand
GGGTCGGGCAGCAGGTCGGCCACCAGCGTATCCGGATGCACGGCGGCAACGGCGACGTCGGCAAGCCGCCGGAGCCAGGCCCCCGCGTCCATGGCAGGGTCGAAGGGGAGCAGAGCAGAATTCATGGGGCACCTCTCAGCGGGTGATAGGCTTCGACGGTAGCAGCAGAAACAGGGGGGAAAAAGCCCGACGGCGGGCGGGTTCCAGCCGGGGATCCCGCCGTCGGGTCAAGGGCCGCCGAAGCGGCCATGGGATGGGCGACGACCCGACGCCCATCCGCAGGGAAACACCGACTGAATGTCTGCGCGACCGGTACACGGTTTGCCGTGCCAGGGGTGTCTCCCGGCAACACTCGCTCAGCTGCCGACTTCGTGGTCGGCCAGCGACTCGAGCGCCCTCAGGATCCCGGCATGGTCCCAGTCGGCGCCACCCTGGGCGGCGCAGGCCTGGAACAGTTGCTGGGCATTGGCCGTACCCGGCAGCGCCAGGTTGAGGCTTCGCGCCCCTTCCAAGGCCAGGTTGAGGTCCTTCTGGTGCAGCTTGATCTTGAAGCCCGGGTCGAAGGTACGCTTGATCATGCGCTCACCGTGGACATCGAGGATCTTCGACTGGGCCAGGCCGCCGAGCAGCGATTCGCGCACCTTGGCCACGTCGGCACCCGCCTTCGAGGCGAACAGCAGACCCTCGGCCACCGCCTCGATGGTCAGGGCCACCACGATCTGGTTGGCCACCTTGCAGGTCTGGCCGGCGCCGTGGCCGCCGATATGGGTGATGGTCTTGCCCATCACCTCGAGGACCGGCAGGGCACGGCTGAAGCCCTCCTGGGTGGCGCCCACCATGATGGTCAGGGCCGCGTTGATGGCACCGCCCTCGCCGCCGGAAACCGGAGCGTCCACATACTCGCCGCCGGCTTCTGTAATGCGCTTGGCAAATGCCTGGGTGGCAATGGGGGCGATCGAGCTCATGTCGATGACCAGGGTCCCCGGCTTGAGACCCTCGATGACGCCGCCGTCGCCAAACAGCACCGTTTCCACGTCGGGGGTGTCCGGCACCATGGTGATGATCACCTCGGCCTGCTCGGCCACGGCGCGGGGGTTGTCGAGTTCGGTCATGCCCTTCTCGGCCAGGATGGCGTCCAGCGTGCCGCGCTTGACGGTGACGAGGTCATGGCCGGTGTCGAGCAGGTGACCTGCCATGGGGCGGCCCATGATGCCAAGGCCAATGAAACCGATCTTGCTCATGATGCTTCTCCTTTCTGGCTTGTTATTGGCGTAACTTTCAAATTCGCGTTTTAGCGGTGACTCGCTGGCATCCGAGCGGGGCTAACCCGGCAACCGGTCTGCGAGGAGGCGCTGTGAACCCCTCCCTGGGCGCTACCTTCGCCCTGCTTCGCTCTCGCATCCTGCTCCGCTTGCAGGACCGGTGCTGGCCATCCATGGCCAGCCCGTTCGGAGCAGTGCTCCTCACCCCTGGCGAAGGACCTCCTCTGCGACCGGTTCCCGGCGCCCCTCGCCCAGTCAGTCGCCGATGGGAGTTCTTTCAGCTGCGAGCCTGGTCCAACCAACCCAGGCCTTCCCGAGTCGTCGTCTTCGGCTTGTACTCGCAGCCGACCCAGCCGCCGTAGCCCAACCGGTCGAGATGGGCGAACAGGAAGGGGTAGTTGATCTCGCCGGTACCGGGCTCATGGCGTCCGGGGTTGTCGGCCAACTGGACATGGGCGATCCGATCCAGGTGCCGCTCGATGGTCGGCGCCAGGTCCCCTTCCATGATCTGCATGTGGTAGATGTCGTACTGCAGCTTGAGGTTGTTACTGCCCACCTCGTCGAAGAGCGCCAGCGCCTGCTCGGTGCGGTTTAGGAAGAAGCCCGGGATATCGCGAGTGTTGATGGGCTCGGCGATCAGGCGGATGCCGGCGGCTTCGAGCTTTTCAGCAGCATAGCGGAGGTTATCCACCAGCGTCCGGTGTGCCTGCTCATCGCTCACCCCTGCCGGCTGAATACCGGCCAGGCAATTGACCTGGGTGTTGCCGAGCACCTTGGCGTACTCGATAGCACGGTCGACGCCGGCGCGAAACTCCTCCACCCGATCCGGGTGGCAGGCAATGCCGCGCTCGCCGGCGGCCCAGTCGCCGGCCGGCAGGTTGAAGAGCACCTGGGTGAGGCCGTTGTCATCCAGTCGGGACTTGATCTCGCCGGGTGTGTAGTCGTAGGGGAAGAGGTACTCGACGCCCTTGAAGCCCGCATCGGCGGCGGCCTTGAAGCGATCGAGGAAATCCTCCTCGGTGAACAGCATGCTGAGATTGGCGGCAAACTTGGGCATATCGAACTCCTTAGGTCGTACGTTATTGCTCGGGGCCTGTCCAAAGCGTCCCTTGTGTGCGCAGGTTTCAGGTCAGGCTGGCGATGGAGGTCGGCGCATCCGCCTGATTCTCGGCCAGGGCCTCGAACTCGTTGATGCCACCCAGGTCGGTCCCCATGGCGATGTTGGTCACCCGCTCCAGGATGATCTCGACCACCACCGGCACCCGGTGCTCGGCCATCAACTCGCGGGCCCTCCGGAAGGCCGGGGCGATCTCGTCGGGTCGTGTCACGCGCAGGGCCTTGCAGCCCAGCCCCTGGACGACCGAGACATGGTCCACACCGTAGTCGTTGATTTCCGGGCAGTTGATGTTCTCGAACGAGAGTTGCACGCAGTAGTCCATGTCGAAACCACGCTGGGCCTGGCGGATCAACCCCAGGTAGGAGTTGTTCACCAGCACATGGATATAGGGCAGCTTGAACTGTGCCCCGACCGCCAGTTCCTCGACCATGAACTGGAAGTCGTAGTCGCCGGAAAGGGCAACCACCTGGCGTCCGGATCGGCACGACAGACACCGAGGGCGGCGGGAATCGTCCAGCCCAACGGACCCGCCTGACCGCAGTTAATCCAGTGCCGCGGCTTGTAGGTATGCAGGAACTGGGCACCGGCGATCTGTGACAGGCCGATGGTGCTGACATAGCGGGTGTTCTTGCCGAACACGCGGTTCATTTCCTCATAGACCGCTGCGGCTTGACCGGCACCTCGTCGAAATGGGTCTTGCGCAGCAGGGTGCGCTTGCGCTCCTGGCACTCCTCGGCCCAGCTGCTGCGATCCTTCAGCTTGCCCGCCGCCTTCAGCTCGCCTGCCACCTCGACGAAGAGCTCGAGCGCCGCCTTGGCGTCGGAAACGATGCCGTAGTCGGGGCCGAAGATACGCCCGATCTGGGTCGGCTCGATATCCACATGAACGAACTTGCGCCCTGCCGTATAGGTCTCGAGATTGCCCGTATGGCGGTTGGCCCAGCGGTTGCCGATACCCATCACGAAATCCGACGCCAGCAGGGTGGCATTGCCGTAGCGATGCGAGGTCTGCAGCCCCACCATGCCCGCCATCAGCGGGTGATCGTCCGGAATGGTGCCCCAGCCCATCAGCGTCGGGATCACCGGCACGCCGGTCAGCTCGGCAAATTCGGTCAACAGGTCACTGGCATCGGCATTGATGACACCGCCGCCGGCAACCAGCAGCGGCCTCTCGGACTCGTTGAGCATGGCGATGGCCTTCTCGACCTGGGCCCGCGATGCGCTGGGCTTGTAGGCCGGCAGCGGCTCGTAGGTGTCGGGGTCGAACTCGATCTCGGTCATCTGGACGTCGATGGGCAGGTCGATCAGCACCGGCCCGGGGCGCGAGGAGCGCATCAGCTGGAAGGCCTGCTGGAAGGCGCGGGGCACCTGGGCCGGCTCCAGCACGGTGACGGCCCACTTGGTGACGGGACCGGCAATCGCCTGGATGTCCACCGCCTGGAAATCCTCCTTGTGCAGCTTGGCGCGCGGTGCCTGGCCGGTAATGCAGAGGATCGGGATCGAATCGGCAGTAGCCGAGTAGAGGCCGGTGATCATGTCGGTGCCGGCAGGCCCTGAGGTACCGATACAGACCCCGATATTGCCGGCCTTGGTCCGGGTATAACCCTCGGCCATGTGCGAGGCGCCTTCGACGTGGCGGGCCAGCAGATGATCGATACCGCCCACCTTGCGCATGGCGGCGTAGAAGGGATTGATGGCGGCACCAGGCACCCCGAAGGCAACGTCGATACCTTCTTTCCTGAGCACGTGAACGGCGGCTTCTGCGGCGGTCATACGAGCCATGTTGTTTCCTCCAGTGAGGGCGTTGTTATTCTGCGGGAATTTTTATGGAAAATATTTCTATATACGGAGATTAGGCTCGGCCAGGCCTGTCGTCAATATTTTCTGGAAACTATTTTCATAGAAAATACCCTACACAAAAAGACCCAAGCAACATCAGCTGCTTGGGTCTTTACCGCCGTGTCAAAAGTCGGAAAAAAATCAGTCGACGGCGACGCGAATTGCCAGGGGATGCTCGTCGCAGTTATTGCCCTCGCCGCCACGGTCGACGACCGTTGAGCGCAGCCGACTCAATCCACCCTCATCTCAGCCACGCCAATACCGGCGAAGTCGAGATGCACCCGCTGACCGGCCAGCATCTCCACGACCCCGCCGAAGGTACCGGTGGTGATCACCTCGCCGGCGGCAAAGCCCGCGCCATCGCGGCGGATCCGGTCGTTGACCATCGCCACCAGCAGCTCGGCGGAATCGCCTCCGGGGTGGTTGCCGCAGCCGCTCAAGACAACCTCGCCATCCAGGCTCAGGCGGTAGGCGGCGTTCTTCATCTGCGTTAGGTCACCGGCGGGGGCACCACTGCCCAACACGAATGCACCGTGACTTAGGCCGTCGGCCAACTGCCAGAGCGGCGGCACCTCGGGCCAGGCGCTGAAGCGGCTGTCGACCAACTCGACGGCGGCATGAAGGCTGGCCACCCGATGGGCGATCTCGGTCAGAGTGTAGGGGGCCTTCCTGGGGGAGATTGCCGCCCCCAGCACCACTGCCAGCTCCGGCTCCAAGTAGACCCGATGAAAATCGTTGCGAGCGAAGTGCCCCGGCGAGGCCTGGCTCCACTCGGCGAGCAGCCGCGAGTAACGCGGCACCTCACCCTTGATGATGCCGCCCAGCTTCCAGCCGGAGTGAGTGCCCAAAGCCGTCGAGATCCGGGCTTGGATGGCGCAGGCCGTCGGTACATCGTTCAAAGGTAGGTCCTCCGGCAGAGCGATCAGCTCCCCGGGGGGATAGGCCGCCAGCAGGCGGCTCGCGGCGGTATCGATCAGCATCTCAGTGTTCATGCTCAGAACTCCTTGGCCGCGCCACGGGGCCGGGCCGGCTGTGGCTTGTCACACTTCAGGAAGCGCCCATGGCCCGGCACGGCGGTCGGTTCACCGTCCCGGGAGACAACGCTGCCCCGGCACAGGGTGAGTACCGGCCTCCCGGTCAGCTCTAGCCCCTCGTAGGGGGTGTAGTCCACGGCATGATGCAGGGTCGCGTTCCGCACCGTGGTGCGGACATCGGGGTCCCATAGG
>NZ_AZQX01000231.1:0-7682 GCF_000568385.1 Halomonas sp. BC04 | reverse complement strand
CGAACTGCGCCGCAGACCCGGGTGCTCGCCGGCAGCGA
Organism: Halomonas sp. BC04; assembly: GCF_000568385.1. Lineage (NCBI taxonomy): Bacteria > Pseudomonadati > Pseudomonadota > Gammaproteobacteria > Oceanospirillales > Halomonadaceae > Halomonas > Halomonas sp. BC04. The sequence continues at coordinate 7,644 of NZ_AZQX01000231.1, read as the reverse complement.
CTTCTGCCCCTTCTACCTGATCCAGATCGGCGAGCATTTTCTCGGCGTGCAGGGGCACCCGGAATTCGCCAAGCCCTACTCCCGGGACCTGATGGTACTGCGCAGCGGGCTGGTGGGCGAAGAGCGGGTCCGCGAAGGGCTGATATCGCTCTCGGCGCCGGTGGACGATACGCTGATGGTGCGTTGGATCCTCAACTTCATGCGTCAGGCACAAGACGTTCACGACGGTTCTTGATTCAGATTGCGTCGGGTCGTCTCATACGGCTCGGCGTCTAAGGTGATACCGGACCATCACTCGAGAATGAAGCAAAACTCACGCCCAAGTTGGCCAACGCAGGGGAGGTGCGCAGCGTCTATCGATGATTCAGAGAACAATAAAATTTCAAGCAAATAGGGCAAGGAATAATGGAGCTGCTTGAGAGAATATTCGCCATCATCGAGGGTCTGACTTGTGATCAGAATTTACGCATGATTTTTTTCTCTTATAGCTCGGTGTGCTGTCTAGGGCCTCCCGGCACATGAACTCGACGCGACTTCCTTCGCCCATCAAATTGACAAGCTTCTGTTCCAGGGAGGACTGCATAGTCATCGGCATCACTATCTCACCATCGCGAAGTACATAATCGAGCTGGGCGCGATCCGGGGCAACCTGTTGGAGACGGAATTCGCGAAGCGGAGATTCCGGGCTAGTAAACAGCGTGTCAACCAGATTAAGCAAGGTCGCACTTGGAATCTTTTTGCCATCCATGGCGAGGAAGTAGTCATCCGCACGCCCCCTGAGGTCACGGAACCGCTTTCCCGGACGACCACATTTACAGATGTCGATATTATTCGACCAAGCGGCGAGATCCCCCTGATCATAGCGGATCAGCGGCATCACCCAGCTTCTGAAGTCAGTTGCGACCACGCGCCCGAACCCGCCTTCGTCCGGATCGACGATCTCGATATGCAGACCATCTTCATTAACATGGTAGGAGCCGCAAAATCCTTCATAAGCGATAACGCCCAACTCGACCGAGGAGTACTCATCCAATACTGGAACTCCGAATATGGACTCAAAATTTTTCCGTTCCAGTCTTGAGCTTTGTTCGCTGTTCGTCGATATGGCCCGAATGCCAAACTTCGACATGTCTCCTATCGGCGCTAGTTCCGATAGATGGCTGGGGAGCGCGCACATGATCGCTGGACGGATTTTTGAGAGGTGATCTGTCATTGCTTTGATTGATGCCGGTTCAGAGATTGTGAAAGTTCGGTATTTTCCCTTGAGACTGGACAGCCAACCCCGTGACATGTGTATGTTATATATCCAGGCATCGGGCGATAGACGCCCACCGACATAAGAAGAAAACTGCACGAGGGATTCATAGGTTTCAGTGATCGCTGCTTTCTGGTCATAGAAGACTTTCAATGATTGACCAGAGGATCCGGATGTGCCCACGAAGTAGGTCTCAGATACCTTATTCCCGGACGATAGTCGATCGTCATCTGCCCAGCAATTAAGATCAGCTCGTGTCAAGATTGGAAGCTTCTTGAAGTCGTCCAAGCTGCGAATGGAACCAGCTTCATAGCCAGCATTTCCATAAATCTCACGGTACATTGGTACCTGCGTAAAAGCGAAGTCTACCATTGCTGATAGTTTCGATACTACATCGCTTTTTCCATCTTTAGAGAAAAGCCAGTTATCTGGCGATAAGCCAAGTGTTGGATGACGAGCCTCAGACCAGAAACGTGCAACCTTGGTCTGCATTTCGAGCGTCTCGAGTTCATCCTCGGGGACGCCGGCTTGGCACAACTCATAGATCTCAGGGATATCGTGGTGGTGCGCTTTGACGTTGTAGAGGTCAGTTTGGCTCATCAGGTATCGATCCTATTGTTACATTGATATCTGCAGCGACGATTAGGCCTGATGCTCGGCTATGCTACAGCCCAGCGATAGGTCTGTCTCGATCACCTGCCACGGCAGTCCCATTTCAAGAATTGTGGAAAGAAAGGGGTTCGGATCTAGCTCTTCTGGATGAACTAGCCGGCGGACGTTCCATGATCCATCCATGATCAGTTCGGCTGCGACAATGACTGGAATGGCTGTTGTGAAAAGAGTCACATGAGATCCTGTATCCCGGTAACAGGCTTCGTGATCACAGATGGAATGGTAGAATAGACTCTTTCGACTTCCTTCTTTCTGGCCTGTAATAAGGCTGCCTACGCAGACCTTTCCATGATAATTCGAGGCCAGCGTGTTGGGGTGAGGAAGGAGAGTGCTCAGAAGATCAATAGGGGCAATTTCGGCATCGCGAACTAGAATTTTTTCACGGGACAACATGCCAAGCTTATAAAGAGTATCAAGAACTTCACGGAATGTCGGGCCGACACGCATCCAGAACTCGATCTCCGCTTCGGGAAAGGATTTGGCTAGGGAATGAACCTCTTCATGCCCTACGGAATAGAGTTCCTGTATGCCCAGCTCTGGGAGATCAAATGACTTTGTCCTAGAGAATGCTGGAGCAGTATACCACTCCCCTCCTTTGCGAAATGAGGTCTCCTCGCAAAGCTCCTTTAGGTTTACCGAGGCATTGAAATTAGTTGCGAAGAAATAGCCATGGTTGCCGCCATTCGCACAGATGATGTCGATCTTTTCGATAGCATCGAAATCATCCATTGCAGCCTTGGCGCAGAATGTATTGACAACGCCGGGGTCGAAGCCTATAGAAAGGATGCCAGTCAAGCCGCGATGCTTGAACTCCTCTGAAAGGCTTTTTTCTGGGCCATACCAAGGGGGCTCTATATTGAAGTCGTCGATGGCTTCATAAAGGGCAGTGTCAAGGTAGTGGCAGTTTGCTTTGAGGCAGGCCTTCATGACTGAAATATGGGTATCCGGTGTTGTCAAATTTGCTACGACAGCACCAGAATTCAGCGAAACGGTCCGAGTCGAGAGCGTTGCAGTTTTCGACTTTGATGTGCATCGCATGTTCCGAGAAAGCTGCCATTTTGATCTCATTCATCGAAATAGCATTCCGACCAATGAGGATGCACCGAAAACGGTGAGTGCGCTTCTTGGCAATTGTGAGGATGGTTGACCTGGCAATAGCGCCAGAGCCAATGATGACTAGAGTGTTCATCTTAACTCCCTATTTATTAGCTTAGAAGATCGGGATGCCATGTTGATCGAACGGGACCGTATGGCAGCCATATTCCGCCAGATTCGCAAGGCCAAGCCGAAGCAAACGAAAGCCAACCCGATGGTAAGTCCCCACCAAATGCCGGTCGGACCAATATCGAGCTTATGAGCCAAGACATAACCGGCCGGCACACCGATCACCCAGTAGCCGATCATGACGATGATCATAGGCACCATGGTATCCTGGATGCCTCGCAACACACCTAACCAGGCAATCTGTAACGCATCAAGCAATGTGAAAGTTGCGCCGATTAGGATGAAAGTTGTCGCCATTGAGATAGTCGCTCTGACATCGTCTTCCCCCGGAACGAATAGAGATGGAAGCCAGGGTGAAAGGGCGACCATAATTCCACACACAACCAGAGCAACCGCTAAGCAGGCGCCGGTAATTGCTACCGAGATTCGCCTTAGCTTCGGCCAATTTTCGGCACCGAAGGCATTGGCCACGAGAATCGTTGCTGCTTCTCCAAAGCCGAGAACAAGTACGATCGCAAACTCCGTGACCTGATAGGCGATCGCATGAGCGGCGATGATCTCGCTTGGCTCAAATGACATCAGGTAAGTGGTGGAAGCGAAAAATCCAACAGTGGCAAGCTCGATACCGCCAATCGGAAGACCCAGCCGAATCAAGCGTGGCATCATTGCGAAGGCCTCGCTTAGTCGCGTCATATAGGGAAGCAGCTCCCGGATCGTCGGCATCATGATGACCAGAATGCAAGCGATGACAATACAGTTGGAAAGCAATGTTGCCAACGCGATCCCTGGTAGCCCCCACCCTGATAAGATAAAGATCCAATTCAGTACGATATTGGCCAGGAAACCGATAATCGATGACACAGTGACCCAGGTGGACTTGCCATGGATGCTGGCAATTTCCCAAATGATCACCGAGATCAGAGCTGGTAATATAGAAAAGGCTACGACCTGTCCATAGGATTTGGCCAGATCAGTCAGTTCTCTCTCAACTCCGACAGCTGAAAGGAGCCATGATGAGTAATACATGATCACCGCGGCAACTGCGAAAAAGATGAGGCTCATGATGATCGTGCCAAGGAGCGTTCTACCTTGCTCCGCCATATTATTCTTGCCGCGGGAAGCGGAGAAGAGCGGGGTGAATGCTGACACGACTCCTTCACCAAATACGACGAGAAGGAGGTAAAGTTGAATGCTTAAAATCGCGCCAGCCATTTCTTGAATGCCTAGGCTGCCAATCATGAGGAGATCTACAACGGAGTTCCCCACGAGCATAAGGTTTGCCAGCCCCAAGGGAATAGCAATCCGGAGAATTTCCCTATAGTCGTGGCTACGGGTTTCGTTGAGCTTGGTCATCTAGAGGCCCCGCACTCTCGCGAAAAGGCACTTTTTATCTCCAGGGTTGCCGTTTTCCATAGTTCTTCAATCGACGAGGAGCCAGCTCTGGAGATGGACGTACGCAGAGCTTTTGTCCAACTTGAAAGAAATCCCCTCACCGTGCCGGACACTGGAACTAATTTCTCGACACCTTCTGGGACCATATCGTCGCCGATCATCCCCGGCCGACTCATGCCGTGATAGATTTTATGAGGTGCATTTTCATACAGAACGGCTTCAGCCCCACTTTCTTCCAAAGCCGCGAAGACCTTTCCCATCATCACTGCGGATGCTCCACAGGCAAGGGCCTTGAATGCATCTGCCGGGGTTTGGATCCCACCATCGCTTATCAGGGGAACACCGGCTCGGTTACATACTGAAGCACAGTCAAGTATAGCACCCAACTGACTTCTACCGCATCCGGTCATCATCTCCCCACGATTGATCGAGGCAGCCGACATACCGACTCTTATTACGTCGACTCCCTCATCGATTAGAATTTGTGCATCGGTGCTATGCACGATGTTTCCTGAGATGATCCCAATTCTCTTGATTGACTGGCGGATATACCGGACCGCATCAAGGTGGCGATGTGGTGCAAAATGAAGGGTATCTAGAGCGATGAAATCGATCAGATCGCCGTAGGCAGAGAGCCACCGATCAATCTCTCTCTGCTCGGGGGAGACGAGTAGACTGATCTTTCCTGCCAAACCACCTCTAGGATAGATCGTTAAGAAACTCTCTATATCGTTGATCGCAGCTTTGGCAGTTGGGATGGTCACTGCGCCTCCTTCTGTAAGTAAGGCACGAGTAATTTCTGGACTGATCACTGTATCCATTGGAGATGGAAGAAAGGTACGGAGAGCGGCTGCTCCCCAATGAAGGATACATCCAGGGAGACCGCTCCTGCCTCAATATTTGACAGGCGCGGTACCACGCTGAGGTCATCGAGACCAATGTGTCTTTCGTACCGTATGGTCAAGTTTCAGAACTTCACTTGTTGATCGGTGGTGAAAACCTTATCATGGCCACGGATCATTTTCTCAGCGCTTCCAGAGATTACTTCCTCGATTGTGAAGAGTTTTTCCTGCTCAGCAATGTGGCACATCAACATGATGTTAAACATCATATCGCCCAACTCTTCACAGAGGTTGGAGATGTCTCCTTTCTCTACGGTCTCAGCGACCTCTTCTGTTTCTTCTCGGAAATGTTCGATTATACTGGCCCAGTTTTCCGCCGCATCGTTGGGGCATCCGCCAGGTGCCCGAAGGATCTCGACGACCTTGCGAAGTTTCGCAAGCGGGATAATTTTCTCAATCTCAGAGTAGTGGCGTGCTTTCCGAACCGTTCGATCGCCAATTACGTGTGCGGCCCCGCCTTCAAGGGCAATATAGTTGATGTTCGACTTGTCAAAATTTGTATTCTCGGCAGCCTCCTGGACCATAAGTGGTATCTGCATACTATGAGGAGAACCGTCCTTGGTCACTACGACTAGACCGGAGCGATCGATATTGTGTAGGTGCAAACCAACAGAATGCTGCCCTTCGGTGTATTAACGTTGGTAGAGATAAGATTCTGAGGAAGGGCGGATACAACCTGATTTTCGCCCGCTGGGAGAGCTAAGTTCTGAATTACCTTGCTATGGATATTAAACATAAAAACCTTTCCGTGTCCTGTTTATTTTTCCCATCTCAATCCTACTTATTAGATAAAAAATATTCAAGATCCGAGAGTAAGAGTGATGACAATTCACCTGTAGGACAATAGAGTGTTCTTCTGTAAGTAATGTCTCACATGCAGTTCAGTGCTATGGTGAGCGCTCGTCATTCATAAGGATGTCGAACGAGCGCGCTGAACTGAGTGGTTGCCGGTATCGGTGCACTTCAACGTGACCGAGCTTCTTGATGGCCGGCAAGTTTATTTTTCGCGTGATCCATAGTCTGGATTTTATAGTTTTTTGTGCCGTATTTGCGTCAGGCTCCAGCTCCGCTGGGTTTGCCTCTTCAGCAGGCGGCGTAGACCATGCAACATCTAGTGGGTGTAGAGGATCAGAGCCGGCTCACCTCATACGGGCTATTATCTGCTGAACGGTCAAGCGCCTCGATCCGTCTAGGAGAGATGGACATCGAGTGCCGATTTCACCTCGGCCATGTGGACTTCGGCGCTGCCATGCTTGCGATCCAGGGCCAGCACCTGCAGGCGAGAGTGGTTCCGCAGGCGTCCCTTGTACTCAATGCCGCGGTCTTCCTGGGCTTCCAGCGTGTCGTTGTCGGTGAAACCCGAATTCATGCGGACTCGGACCGACCATGAGGCCTTCGTTGAGCCGTTGCACCAGGCGCGGAATCCAGGTGGATCCGCCCTGGTTGCCGAACACCTCAATGAGCAGCAACCCGTTGATATCCAGTGTCATGCGCTGCGGTCGTTTGCTGCCGTTCAGCGACGTCAGTAGCCGCGACAGCGTGGCTTGGGACGGCCGATCCCGTCGTGCCACGGGCGTTGCTGCAGACAAGTTGCCAGAACGACCTCGTCGCAGCGTGGTGGTGTCGCTAAGGTCGACCCAGCCATGGCGTTCCTGCTGCTCATCCGCATGTTCATGCAGGACGTTAGTGGCATCCTGCTGGCGACACCGATGCTGATGCCGATGACCCAGGAGTTGGGTATGGAGCCATTACAGTTCGTCGCCATCGTGCTACCAACCAGGGTATGGGACTGACCACCCCGCCGAAGGTCCCAATCCTGTATTTCGGCGCCCTACATCGGAAAGCGCTCATCTGAGCGCGATGTTGAAGCCGATGCTGTTGTTATTGTTGCTGGTTTAGTTCCTGTTGGCGGTGCTCACCACCTTATATCCCGCAGCTCTTGCTGTGGCTGCCTGGTCTGATCCTGGGTAAGTAATCATCCCGGTCATGACGCATCAGCCGCATGCCTTTGACTACTGCCAGCAAGTTGGCACACCGGGGACACCACCTGAAGCGTGGGGTGGCCAGCTTCGCTTCGCTGTCAGCCCCGCTCGATGCCGAACTGATGGTACGCTGGATATTGAACTTCATGAAGCGTGCCATGGAGGCAAGGGAGATGACGGCTGACGAGGCCTGGCAATGGCCGATGGTCGAGTTCAC
>NZ_AZQX01000230.1:0-11828 GCF_000568385.1 Halomonas sp. BC04 | reverse complement strand
TGGGCGCGGCGCGCCTTCGAGGAGCGTCTGGCGGTGGTGGAACGCTTTCGCGAAGTGCTGGAGGCGCATCGCGAGGAYCTGGCGCGCACCATCGCCTCGGAAACCGGCAAGCCGCTCTGGGAGGCGCGCACCGAAGTGGGCGCCATGATCGGCAAGGTGGCGATCTCGGTGCGGGCCTACCATGAGCGCACCGGCGAGCGCAGCCGGGACTTGGGCGACACCCGCGCGGTGCTGCGCCATCGTCCCCATGGGGTGATGGCGGTGTTCGGACCCTACAATTTCCCTGGGCACTTGCCCAACGGCCATATGGTACCGGCACTGCTGGCCGGCAACACCGTGGTGTTCAAGCCCAGCGAGCAAACGCCGCTGACCGCCGACCTCACCCTGCAGTGCTGGCAGGAAGCTGGCCTGCCCGACGGCGTGATCAACCTGGTTCAGGGCGGTGCCCCCGTGGGGCAGGCGCTCTCGGCACATCCGGGCATCGACGGCCTGCTGTTCACCGGCAGTGCCAAGGTGGGCGGGCTGCTCAACCGCCAGTTCGCCGACCGATTCGACAAGATCCTGGCCCTGGAGCTGGGGGGCAACAACCCGCTGGTGGTCAAGGACGTGCACGACCAGGACGCCGTGGTGCTGACCATCCTGCAGTCGGCCTTCCTCTCCGGCGGCCAGCGCTGCACCTGCGCCCGGCGCCTGATCGTGCCCGAGGGSCAGGTCGGCGATCACCTGCTCGATGCCCTGGTGGACGCCATCGGTCGGCTGCACGTGGCAGGCCAGTTCGARGAGCCGGCGCCGTTCTACGGCGGCCTGGTCAGCCCGGCGGCGGCCAGSGGCTGCTGAAGGCCCAGGACGAACTGGAAGCCCTGGGTGGGGTGGTGTTGTCGCGCATGGCGTGCCTGAAGGAAGGCACCAGCCTGCTCAGCCCCGCGCTGATCGACGTGACCGGCCTGGAGGTGCCCGACGAAGAGCACTTCGGTCCCCTGCTGAAGGTATACCGTTATAGGGATTGGAGCGAAGCGGTCACTATCGCCAATGACACCCGCTACGGCCTCTCCGCCGGCCTGATCGGCGGCGAACGCGCCGACTGGGACGACTTCCTGCTGCGCATTCGCGCCGGCATCGTCAACTGGAACCGCCAGACCACCGGCGCCTCCGGCGACGCTCCCTTCGGTGGTGTCGGCGACAGTGGCAATCACCGCCCCAGTGCCTATTATGCCGCCGACTACTGCGCCTATCCGGTGGCCTCCATGGAGAGCGACGACCTCCACCTGCCAGACCAGCTGCCGCCGGGGGTGGTGTTATGAGCGACGCTGTGACGCTGCACGACGAGAGCTACCGGGAAGTCAATTTCGACGGACTGGTGGGGCCGACCCACAACTACTCGGGGCTGGCCCACGGCAACGTGGCCTCCATGTCCCACGGCGGGCTGGTCTCAAACCCCCGGGAGGCCGCGCTGCAGGGGCTGGGCAAGATGAAGGCGCTGATGGACGCCGGCTACGCCCAGGGTGTGCTGCCGCCCCAGCAGCGGCCGGACCTCGGCGCGCTGCGGCACTGGGCTTCASCGGAAGCAATTCCCAGGTGCTGACCCGTGCCGCCAGTGAGGCGCCCCAGGTGCTGCGGGCGGTCTGTTCGGCATCGAGCATGTGGACCGCCAATGCCGGCACGGTGACGCCGAGCCTGGATGCGCCGGATGGGCGGGTACACTTCACCCCGGCCAACCTGCAGTCGAGCTTTCACCGCTACCTGGAGCCGGAAACCACCGGACGCGTGTTGGCGGCGATCTTCCATGACGAGAGGCACTTTGCCCATCACTCGGTACTCCCGGCGACTCCGGCCTTCTCCGACGAAGGGGCGGCCAACCATACCCGGCTCTGCGGCGAGCATGGCGAGCCCGGCGTACACCTCTTCGTCTATGGCCGTCAGGCCTTCGGGGGGCGCGTCGAGCCGCGCAAGTTCCCGGCCCGGCAGACCCTGGAGGCGAGCCAGGCAGTAGCGCGCCAGCACGGGTTGCGTGGGGATCAGGCGGTCTTCGCCCAGCAGCATCCCGATGCCATCGATGCGGGCGTGTTCCACAACGACGTGATCGCGGTGGGCAACGGCCCGGTGCTGCTCTACCACGAGATGGCCTTCCTCGACGAGCAGGCGACCCTCGACGAGCTGCGCCGCAAGATGCGACGCCGCTGATTCCGGTGCGGGTGCCGCTGGAGGCGGTGAGCCTCGAGGATGCCGTGGCATCCTACCTGTTCAACTCCCAGCTGCTGACCAACCCCGATGGCAGCATGACCCTGGTGGTGCCCGGCGAGTGCCAGGAGCGCGAGGCCGTATGGCGCACCATCCAGGATCACCTGCTGGCAGGTAACAATCCCATCGGCGAGGTGCTGGTCAAGGACGTGAAGCAGAGCATGCGCAACGGCGGGGGCCCCGCCTGCCTGCGTCTGCGGGTGGCCCTCTCGCAGGTGGAACGATCGGCGTTGACCGGCCGCGTGCTGCTCAACGACGGGCTCCATGAGGAGCTGACCGCCTGGGTCGGACGTCACTACCGCGACCGCCTGGCCCCCGACGACCTGGCCGATCCGCAGCTGGCCGACGAGACACTCGCTGCCCTGGACGAGCTGACCCGTATCCTGCAGATCGGCTCGGTCTACCCCTTCCAGTTGGGTTAGGCTTTCCGCCGAGACGTCATTTCCCGCCGAGACCTAAACAGGATAGGGCCATCATGCGAGATATCACGATCGTGCGGCTGAATACCGACTCCGACCATGTGGCGACGGTGGCGAGCTGGACCTATGCCGAGTGGGGCCACCTGCACCCCGACAGCACCCCCGAGTCATACCGGGAGGCCTTCCGCCGGGAGTGCGGAGATGGCGGGGTGCCCTCGGTGTTCGTCGCCATGCAGGGCGACCGGCCGGTGGGAACGGCGGCCCTGATGGCCGAGGACATGGACAGCCGCCGCGAACTCACGCCCTGGCTCGCCTCGGTGTTCGTACTGCCGGAGTGGCGCGGGAGGGGCATCGCCGCCAGGCTGATTCGTCGCGTCGAAAAGGAGGCCGTCGCCTGTGGCGTCGACCAGCTCTATCTTTACACCCCCGACCAGCAGGGACTCTATCGCCGTCTCGGCTGGTCCGACCATGAGGAACTGCGCTACCGGGGCGAGGAGGTCACCATCATGGTGCGCCGGCTCGAGGCATGACGGCCGCCTCCCCGCTGGCCTTGTACCGGGAGGCGGTGGAGCGCCACGCTTCGTCCCGGACGAGGCGCAACGGGCCGCCGCCTTCCGGCTCGACGCCTGCCACCGGGCGCTGCACGATAACGCCGCCTCAGATGGGCGCCAGGCCATACCCGGCGTCTATCTCTGGGGGCCGGTGGGGCGCGGCAAGACCTGGCTGATGGACGGTTTCCACCGGCATCTCCAGGTGCCTGCTCGGCGCCTGCACTTCCACCATTTCATGCGCTGGGTGCACCAGCGCCAGTTCCAGTTGAGTGGCACCGCTGACCCGCTCACCGCATTGGCGCAGGAGCTTGCGGCCGAGGTGCGCGTGCTGTGCCTCGATGAGTTGTTCGTCAATGATATCGCCGATGCCATGCTGCTCGGCCGGCTGCTGGGCGCGCTGTTCGACGAGGGACTGGTGCTGGTGTGCACGTCGAACCAGGCACCGGAACGACTCTATGCCGACGGCTTCAATCGTGATCGCTTCCTGCCCGCGGTGGCGGCCATGATCCGTCATATGGAGGTGGTCGAACTGGATGGCGGACAGGACCACCGGCTGCATCCTGGCAAGCCACTCCAGCGCTACTGGGTGACCGGGCCCGGTCGACGCAGCGCCCTTGCGGCGATCTTCGACCGGCTGAGTGAGGGTGAGGCAAAGGGCAGCGAGTCCATCCCGGCTTTCATCGAGCTGGGGCATCGCCGGGTTGCGGTGGAGCGGCGCTGCAAACGGGTGGTGTGGTGCCGCTACGCCGAACTATGCGAACAGCCCCTGGCGGCGCTCGATTTCATCGCCTTGGTCGATGAATTCGATCATGTCCTGCTGAGCGGGGTGCCCCGACTGAGCGATGCGAGTACATCGAACAGCATCGCCCGAGGCACCGAGGATGGCGCCGAGCGCATCGAGGCCGGGGAGAGGGAGCTGCCGCCGCTCTCGCGGCGCGACGATGGTGTACGTCGCTTCATCGCCCTGGTCGATGAATGCTACGACCGTCGCGTACCCCTCTATGTGGAAGCCGAGGTGCCCATGGAAGAGCTCTATCCCCACGGCTATCTCGCCTTCCCGTTCCGTCGTGCCTTGAGCCGCCTGCAGGAGATGCAGCTGGCGCGGTTCGGCACCCGGTAAGAGGACCCTCGTACTCTATCGCCTATGCTTCCGATTCCCGCCCACTAAGGCGTCGTCGTCAACGGGTGTGGCTCTACGCCCCATGCTTACGCCGCCCCTACGCCCCCAGAGGAGGAGCCATCCGTGGCGCCGATTGGCGAGGCTAGTCAGGTCAACGACACTTCCTCGATAACAACAATGGGGCATGACCTATGCACACCACTCTTCTTCACAGCATCACGCCGCTGCTTGTTGCCACCTTGCTGGGCGCTTTCAGCGCACAGTTAATGGCTTTCGACGACGATCGCCTGACCCTCTGGATGGGCGACAACAAGGGCCAGGACGGCATCCGTGAGGTGGCGGCCCAATTCACCGATGAGACCGGCATCGAGGTCGACGTGGTCTTTCCCGATAACCTCACAGACCGTTTCCAGCAGGCCGCCGGCAGCGGCCAGGGGCCCGATATCGTGATCTGGGCCCACGATCGTATAGGCGAGTGGGCCCAGAGCGGCCTGCTCTTGCCAATCTCACCGAGCGACGACTTGCGCGACAACTATTTCGACTTTACCTGGGATGCCGTGCTGTGGAACGGCGAGGCCTACGGCTACCCGATCTCGGTGGAGTCGCTGGGGCTGATCTACAACAGGGCGCTGGTCGACGATGCGCCGGAGAGCTTTGCCGAACTGATGGCGCTGGATGCCGAGCTCGCCGAGCAGGGCAAGAAGGCGATCCTGTTCGACTATAGCGAGCCCTACTACGGCTGGCCGCTGCTGGCCGCCAACGGCGGCTACCCCTTCAAACAGACCGTGGAGGGTTTCGACGTCAGCGATATCGGCGTCAACAACGAGGGTGCCGTGCAGGGCGCCGAGCTGCTGGTGGAGTTGATCGACAGCGGCGTTCTGCCTCGTGGTACCGACTACAGCATTGCCGATACCCGCTTCAATCGTGGCGAGGTCGCGACCATGATCAGCGGGCCCTGGGCCTGGCCCAACCTGGAGCGTAGCGGTATCGACTACGGTGTGGCGCTGCTGCCCAAGGTCGGCGATGAGCGAGCCCGTGCCATGTACGGGGTGATGACGGCGATGATCAACGCCGCCTCACCCAACGACTTCCTGGCGGTGGAATTCCTCGAGAATTACCTGCTCAAAGAGGTCGGCATGCGCACCTTCAACAGCGATGGCTCGCTGGGTGCGGTGGCGCATATCGACTATCAGGAGGAGCTGGAGCGCGACGCCAACATCGCTGCGACACTGGCCAACGCCGAGATCGGCATGCCAATGCCCAACATCCCCGAGATGGGTGCCTTCTGGGCCGCCATGGAGCCGGCGCTGCAGAATATCGGCAGCGGTCGCCAGTCTCCCCAGGAGGCGCTCGACGCCGCGGCACGTCGCATGCGCCAGTAAGCCTACCCGTACGCACGCTCATGGCCGGCGGCATGAATGCCGCCGGCCCGCTCCCCCAGGATACCGACCATGTACACGACCAACGCTTCCCGAGGATTGCCGCGACACCGTTCGCGGCATGTCGCCGAGCGCTACACCCGCTGGGCCATGCGCGGCCTGGTGGCGGCCCTGGTACTGACCCTGATGTGGCTGGTGCTGGCCTTTCATCTCAACGGCCAGTGGATGTTCGCCCTGCTTTTCCTGGTGCTCGGCGCCTCGCTGGCGGTGGTGTTCACCAAACGCACCCTGATGAGTCACCGCTATATCTTTCCGGCGGTGGCGGGGCTCGGGGTTTTCGTGATCTTCCCGCTGCTCTATACCATCGGCATCAGCTTCAGCAATTACAGTTCCAGCAACCTGCTCAGCGAGGATCGGGTACGCGGTCAGTTGCTGGCACGCACCTATCAGGAGGAGAGCGCCACGTTCGGTTTCCAGCTCCATGCTACCGAGGAGGGTCTGCATATCTACCTGGAGCGAGAGGACGGAGACGGCGAGGCTACCCAGGAGGGCGAAGCGGAAGCCGAAGCTGCGCTGCAGGGCGCGTCACGCTTCGTCACCGGCCCCATTTCGTTGCAAGACGCGGCTCATCGGCTTGTCCAAATTCATCCTGCCGACGAAGTGGCCACCGGCGAATCACTGTCCATGCGCGAGGTGATTGCCGCTCGCGATGCGCTCCAGGGGCTCAGGTTGGTTACGCCGGCAGGGTTGGAGCTGCGTATGGCCGGGCTACGCCACTTCGCGCCCATGCTCGAACGCTTTGAGGCACGTGAGGACGGCAGTCTGTTCGATCGTCGCGACGACCGCGTACTGACCCCGGACCGTGAGACCGGCTTCTTCGTCAGCGACGACGGCCAGCGCATCACGCCCGGCTGGCCAGTGGCGGTGGGCCTGGACAACTACACGCGGATCTTCGCCGACCCCGATATCCGCGGCCCCTTCATGCAGATATTTGTCTGGACCTTCGCCTTCGCCGGTCTCACCGTGCTGTTCACCTTGACTGTAGGCTTCGCACTTGCCTCGCTGCTGCAGTGGGACCAGCTACGCGGGAAGGCGATCTACCGAACGCTGCTGATCCTGCCCTACGCGGTGCCGGCGTTCATCTCGATCCTGATCTTCAAGGGCATGTTCAACCAGCATTTCGGCGAAGTGAACATGATTCTCGACAGCCTGTTCGGCATCCGCCCCGAGTGGTTCACCGACCCTTGGCTGGCGCGCGCCATGCTGCTGATCGTCAATACCTGGCTCGGCTATCCCTACATGCTGCTGCTGTGCATGGGGTTGATCCAATCGATTCCCAGCGACCTCTACGAGGCGTCGGCGGTGGACGGCGGCGGGCCGCTCACCAATATGCTGACGATCACCTTGCCGCTGATCATCAAACCGCTGACGCCGCTGTTGATCGCCGCCTTCGCTTTCAACTTCAACAACTTCGTGCTGATCGCCCTGCTCACCGGCGGCAACCCGGACATCCTGGGTGCCAGTACCCCGGCGGGCACCACCGATCTGCTGGTCAGCTACACCTACCGCATCGCCTTCCAGGATGCCGGGCAGGACTTCGGGCTGGCGGCAGCCATCGCGACCCTGATCTTCCTGCTGGTGGCGGGTCTGTCGCTGCTCAATTTGCGCCTGTCCAGGGTCAAGGTCTGATAAGGAGATAGTGTCATGGCCATGGTTCAACCCCGCTCGATACGCGCCCGCAAGCTGGTCGCGCATCTCGCCCTGATCGGTTTCGTCTCGCTGATCGTCTTTCCGCTGCTGCTGGTGATCTCGATCTCGTTTCGCGAGGGCAACTTCGCCACCGGCACGCTGATCCCCGAACGCTTCTCGCTGGAACACTGGGCGCTGGCCTTCGGCATCCCCTGGGAGCGCGCCGACGGCAGCGTGGTGCAGCCGCCGTTTCCGGTGCTGCTGTGGCTGTGGAATTCGATCAAGGTGGCGGTGGTGTCGTCACTGCTGATCCTGATGCTTGCCACCACCAGCGCCTATGCCTTTGCGCGCATGCGCTTCAAGGGCAAGGCGCCGCTCCTCAAGGGCATGCTGATCTTCCAGATGTTTCCGGCGGTGCTGTCACTGGTAGCGCTCTATGCGCTGTTCGATCGTCTTGGCCAGCAAGTGTCGTGGCTCGGCATCAACACCCACGGTGCATTGATCGTCGCCTCGCTGGGTGCCGTGGCGCTGCACATCTGGACCATCAAGGGCTATTTCGAGTCCATCGACGGCTCCCTGGAGGAGGCTGCCATGGTCGATGGCGCCAGCACCTGGCAGGCCTTCCGCTACATCCTGTTGCCGCTGTCGGTGCCGATCCTGATGGTGGTGTTCATCCTCGCCTTCGTGATGAGCATCATGGAGTACCCCATGCGTCGGTGTTGCTGGTCGACGAGCACAAGCTGACCCTCGCCGTGGGCGCCCAGCAGTACCTCGCTGATCACAACCAGCGCTGGGGCAACTTCGCTGCCGCTGCGGTGCTCTCCGGCCTGCCGATCACCGTCGCTTTCCTGCTCTGCCAGCGCTGGATCGTTGGTGGACTCACCGCCGGTGGCGTCAAGGGCTAGCCCCGCTTCCCTGCCCTGAGCAGAGACTTGCTCAACCCCGGTCCCCCGACCGGGGTTCTTTTTCGAGCTTGGTAAGCACTGGGGCGCAGGGCGGTGGCCGGGGGAGGGAGGTCAGTGCGTAACGCCGGGGATCCGTACCTGGCGCGGGCATGCGCTGCCGTCGGGGCCGAACAAATGGCAGTGACCGCCGGCTAGGCCGAGGGTGATGGCCTGGTGGTCGTCGAGATGGGCGAGGCCGTCGAGACGCTGGGTCAGCGTCGACTCGATGCCCTCCACCTGCAGATGGGCGAGGGTCTCGTAGCCGAGCTTTTCGGCCACCATCAGGGTCGCCGGCAGCGTCGCCTCGGCCTGGTCCGGGGCGACGAAATCCTCGGCGCGCACGCCGAGAGTGGCGCGATCGCCGGCCTTGAGCCGGGCACCGTCGACGGACACCTGAAGGGTGGCGCCGCCGGGCAGACGCACTGCCGTATGTTCCCGTCCGGGATCGAGCACCTCGACATTCAGGGTATTGATGCGTGGCGAGCCGATGAATTCGGCGACCTCGAGGGTCTTCGGAAAGTGGTAGAGCGAAAGCGGTGCGCCGACCTGGGCGATGCGGCCGCCGGAGAGCAGCACGATACGGTCGGCCAGGGTCATCGCCTCGACCTGGTCGTGGGTGACGTAGATCATGGTCGCCTGCAGGCGCTTGTGCAGTTCGGCGATCTGTACCCGCGTGTCGACCCGCAGCGCCGCATCCAGGTTGGAGAGCGGTTCGTCGAACAGGAACACCGCCGGCTCCTTGACCAGGGTGCGGCCGATGGCGACCCGCTGGCGCTGGCCGCCTGAGAGATCCTTGGGGCGGCGTTCGAGCAGCTCGGTGAGATGCAGCATTTCGGCGGCGTGCTGCACGCGGCGACGGATCTCGGCCTTGTCGGTGCGCGCCAGCTTGAGGCCGAAGGCCATGTTCTCGGCCACGCTCATGTGGGGATAGAGCGCGTAGGACTGGAATACCATGCCGATGTCGCGCTCCTGGGGCGGGATCTCGTTGATGCGCTCGCCGTCCAGGCACATCTCCCCCTGGGTGATGTCCTCGAGCCCGGCGATCATGCGCAGCAGGGTCGACTTGCCGCAGCCCGAGGGGCCGACGAAGACCACGAACTCGCCGTCCTCGATGGTCAGGTCGATGTCGCGGGAGATCTCGATATCGCCATAGGCCTTGCCGATCCCTTCCAGTGTCAGGCGTCCCATGGGCTGTCCTCCGGGCATCGTGCGATGGCGACGCCGTAAGCGGGTAGCGTCAAGGTACCGTTCTGCCAGCGGCCGTTGACCAGCGCGGGGGCTTCCGCTAGCGCCTGGGCGTCGGCCGGCACGGCGATCTCGATCGTGGTGGCGGAGAAGTTGAGGGCCACCAGCAGGCGCTCGCCCCGGTGGCGACGCTCGAAGCGCAGCACGTCGGCTTGTAGCGGTTGGTAGCTCACATCGCCCTTGACCAGTGTGGGCTGTCCGCGACGGAAGGCCAGGAAGTCTCGGTAGGCATTAAGCAGCGAGGCCGAGTCGCCCTCCTGCTGGTCCACCGCCAGATTGGCGTGCTCGATGGGCACCGGCAGCCAGGGCGTGGCGGTGCTGAAACCGGCATGACGGGCATCGGCGACCCACGGCTGCGGGGTGCGGCAGCCGTCGCGGCCCTTGTAGGCCGGCCAGAAGGTGATGCCGGCGGGGTCGACCAGCTGCTCGAAGTTCAACTGAGCCTCGGGCAGCCCCAGCTCCTCGCCCTGATAGAGACAGACGCTGCCGCGCTGGGTGAGCAGAAAGGCCATGTAGAGGCGCAGTGCGGCGGGGTTGTCGGTGGCCTGCCAGCGGCTCGCCAGGCGCACCACGTCATGGTTGCCCAGCGCCCAGCATGGCCAGCCGTCGTCGATGCGGGCTTCCATCTCGGTGAGGGTGTGCTGCAGGAAGGTCGGGTCGTGGCGCTCGCCGAGCAGGTCGAAGGAGTAGGCCATGTGCAGCCGCTTGCCGCCCTGGGTGTACTCGGCCATCACCCGCAGCGAGTCGTCGTCACCCACCTCGCCGACGCTGGTGGTGCCGGGGTACTCGTCGAGCAGGGCGCGCAGCTTCTTGAGGAAGGCCAGATTCTCCGGCTGGGTCTTGTCATGGAGATGGCGCTGGAAGCCGTAGGGGTTGTCGGGGCGTACGCCGAGAAAGCCCGCGCCCAGATCCTCGCGGGGCGGATTGTCTTTCAGCTCGCCGTGGGTGCAGAAGTTGACCGCATCCAGGCGGAAGCCGTCCACGCCCCGCTCGAGCCAGAAGCGCACCTCGCCGAGGATCGCCTCGACCACCGCAGGGTGGTGGAAGTTGAGATCCGGCTGGCTGGCGAGGAAGTTGTGCAGGTAGTACTGGCAGCGGCGGGTATCCCACTGCCAGCTGGAGCCGCCGAACACCGACTGCCAGTTGGTGGGGGGCGATCCGTCGGGCTTGGCGTCGGCCCACACGTACCAGTCGGCCTTGGGGTTGTCGCGGCTGGCGCGGCTCTCGGTGAACCAGGCGTGCCGGTCCGAGGTATGCGACAGCACCTGGTCGATGGTGACCTTGAGGCCGCGGGCGTGGGCCGCTTCCACCAGGCGGTCGAAGTCGTCGAGGGTACCGAACATCGGGTCGACGCCGCGGTAGTCGCTGATATCGTAGCCGAAGTCTTTCATCGGTGAGGTGAAGAACGGCGACAGCCAGATGGCATCGACGTTGAGGGACGCGATGTAGTCGAGTCTGTCGATCACACCTTGAAGATCGCCGATACCGTCACCGCGGCTGTCCATGAAGCTGCGCGGGTAGATCTGATAGATCACCGCGCCGCGCCACCAGTCGGCGCCCTGTGGTCCTACATAGCGAGAAGCCTGTGCCATTGCGCATGTTCCTTGTTGTCCCTGAGAAGCTGTGCTTGAGACGTTGTGCTTGAGAAATAGCCTGCGGCGCACGCTGGTGCCGCCGCGAGAGTCGTCGTCGAGGCTATGGTGCGCGGCACCGGCACGGGTGAAATCCTCCCACCGGAGGAGGAGACGGCGTAGGTGGGGGGAGGAGGAGTGAACTAGTCGCCCTGGATGCGTGCCAGCAGCTCGCCGGCCAGGGCGATGGCCTCCTCGCGGCGGCGGATGTTCTGCTTCTGGTAGAGGCTGCGAATATGGGTCTTGATGGTGGTGGGGGCCACCGAGAGCTGCTCGGCGATCTGCTCATTGGAGAGTCCGGCGTGGATCAGGCCGAGGATCTGCCACTCGCGGCGGGTCAGCGGTGAGGTGCGGATCAGCTCGGGCACGTCGGGACGGGCGACGATAGCGGCAATCACCGTATCGTCCAGCATCAGCCTGACGGCGCTGCCAAAGTTGCGTTGGCGGCGGGCCAGCTCGATCAGTCGCACGGCTCGCTGGCGAGCCAGGGCATCGAGCTCATCAGTGTCGAGCAGGGCCTGAAGCAGCTCGGCCAGCGGTGGGCCGAGGCGCAGAAAGCTGCCGGTCAGGGCGGTGCGCGAGGCGAGTGCCAGCGCCCGGCGCAGGTGCCCG
>NZ_AZQX01000229.1:0-11723 GCF_000568385.1 Halomonas sp. BC04 | reverse complement strand
CGACCTGGCCCGTGCGGCATCCGAGCGGATGGACAGCCAGCCGGCCGACCCTGCACCGAGCGCTACGCCAGCGACTCCCGCCGGTGAGTGGGCGGTACAGGTGGGCAGCTTCGGCGAGCCGGGCAATGCCGAGCGGCTTCACGCCCAACTGGAGGAGCAGGGCTTCTCTGTCTATAGCCGTCGCCGGGACAACAACATGACCACGGTATACGTCGGGCCCTATGACTCATCCGAGTCCGGCGAGCGTGCCATGGCCGAACTGAAGGAGCAGGCCAACCTTCAGGGGCTGCTGGTGCGGGTGAGGGAGTGATGCAGAGAGTGAGCCCATGTTACTGACCTGGATCGACTGGATATTTCTCGGCGTACTGGCGGTGTCGACCCTGGCGGGGTTCATGCGTGGACTGATTCGTGAAGGGCTCGGACTCGCCGCCTGGATCATCGCCCTGCTGGCAGCACGACTGCTGGCCGAACCGGTGGCGGATCTGCTGTCGGGTTTCATCGACAACCCCGATGGCCGTCTTGTGCTGGCCTTCGTGCTGGTGATCCTGGGCGTCATCCTGCTCTGCGGTATCGTCATCCGCATGGTTCATGCAGCGGTGGAGTGGGTCGGCATGGGGTTCTTCAATCGCGTGGCCGGCGCCTGTTTCGGCGTGGCGCGGGGAACGGCGATACTGATCATCGCGACCATCCTGATCACGCTTACACCGCTGGCGCAGCTGCAAGCCTGGCAGGAGGCGGAGCTGAGGCCCGCCTTCGAGCAGCTGCGCGACTGGGCGGTCAGTCAGCTCGAGGCTTGGGAGGATCGAGTGCCGGAGACGCCCGAGTCGTGGCGAAACCTGTCATTTCCCGAAGGCCGCGAAGCGGCCGAGCCCGAGGCCCCCGACGAGCAAACGCTATGAAACACACCCGTTTTCAACATCGGCTCTGACCAGCCGATTCTCGACGATTGACCCTGAACTGCGAACGACAAGCGAACGACAAGCCGGCCCAGGCCGGCCCCCATGGCAGCGAGGTAAGGTGGAATGTGCGGTATCGTGGGCCTTCTGGCCAAGCAGACCGTCAACCAGGCGATCTATGACGCTCTGACAGTGCTACAGCATCGCGGACAGGATGCCGCCGGCATGATGACCTGGAGCGAAGGCCGCTTCCTGCTCCGCAAGAGCAACGGTCTGGTACGCGATGTCTTCCACACTCGCCACATGGCGCGACTCAAGGGCAACGTGGGCATCGGCCACGTGCGCTATCCCACGGCGGGTTCGTCCAGCGAGGCGGAGTCCCAGCCTTCTACGTCAACTCCCCCTACGGTATTTCCCTGGCGCACAACGGCAACCTGACCAACTCGGATCAGCTCAAGCAGGAGCTGTTCTCCTCCGATCTGCGTCACATCAATACCAGTTCCGACTCCGAGGTGCTGCTCAATGTCTTCGCCCATGAGCTGGGCAAGCAGGGGCCGCACCTTGAGCCGGGCGACATCTTCGATGCCGTGCGTCGTGTCTATCGTCGCTGCCGGGGTGGCTACGCGGCCGTGGCGATCATCAACGGCTTTGGCCTGGTGGCGTTCCGCGATCCCAACGGCATTCGCCCGGTGGTGTTCGGTACCCGCGACGAGGGCAACGGCCAGGAGGTGATGATCGCCTCGGAGTCGGTGGCACTGGACGTGGGTGGCTTTGAACTCCACCGCGACCTGGCGCCCGGCGAAGCGATCTTCGTCGACATGGAAGGCAATATCCATACGCAGTCCTGTGCCGACCGGCCCAGTCTCGCGCCCTGTATCTTCGAACATGTCTACCTGGCTCGCCCGGACTCCATCCTCGACGGGGCCTATGTCTACGGTACCCGCATGCAGATGGGCCGTAAGCTTGGCGATCGCATTCGCAACGAATGGCCGGAACACGACATCGACGTGGTCATCCCGATTCCCGATACGTCTCGCACCTCGGCCCTCGAGCTGGCCCAGCACCTGGGCGTGACCTACCGTGAAGGCTTCATGAAGAACCGCTATATCGGCCGCACCTTCATCATGCCGGGTCAGACCCAGCGAAAGAAGTCGGTGCGCCAGAAGCTCAACGCCATCGATATCGAGTTCAAGGGCAAGAACGTCCTGCTGGTGGACGACTCCATCGTGCGCGGTACCACCTGCAAGCAGATCATCCAGATGGCCCGGGAAGCCGGCGCCAACAAGGTTTATTTCGCCTCGGCGGCGCCGCCGGTGCGCTACCCTAACGTCTACGGGATCGACATGCCGGCCGCCACGGAGCTGATTGCCCATGGGCGCAGCGAAGCGGAGGTGGGCGAACTGATCGGCGCCGACAGGATCTTCTATCAGGACCTGGACGACCTCAAGGCGGCCTGTCGTGAGGTGAACCCGGAACTGGCCACCTTCGATTGTTCGGTCTTCGACGGTCGCTACATCACCGGCGATATCGATGCCGGCTACCTGTCGGCCCTCGAGGCATCGCGCAACGACGCGGCCAAGCAGCAGCAGAGCACGGGTGGTCACGCGCTGGTGGGAATGCACAACCAGGACGACGACATCGACGATTGATCGGCTATCACGCTCTTCACCACCGTAGCCAAGAGCTCTCTATCACTGTAGCCAAGAAGAATGGGACCGAACATGCAAGACGACCCGACATCGGAAGCGGCCTGGGCGCTGGAGACCCAGGCGATTCGCGCCGGTCACCAGCGCACCTTCGAGCAGGAGCACAGCGAGCCGATATTCCCCACGTCGAGCTTCGTCTATGGCAGTGCGGCGGAAGCCGCGCGGAAGTTTGGTGGTGAGGAGGCCGGCAACGTCTACTCGCGCTTCACCAACCCCACGGTGCATACCTTCGAGCGGCGTCTTGCGGTCATGGAAGGGGGCGAGCGCTGCGTGGCCACCAGTTCCGGCATGTCGGCCATCCTGGCCACGGTCATGGCACTGCTGTCGGCGGGGGATGAGATCGTCGCCTCCCGCTCGCTGTTCGGTTCGACGGTCAGCCTGTTCGACAAGTATTTCGGCAAGCTGGGCATCACCACCCGCTATGTGGAACTCGCCGACCTGTCTGCCTGGGAGGCGGCCATCACGCCCAAGACCCGGCTGCTGTTTGCCGAGACGCCCTCCAATCCGCTGTCGGAGGTCGTCGACATCGAGGCGCTGGCCGAGATCGCCCACCGTCATGATGCGCTGCTGGCCATCGATAACTGCTTCCTGACGCCGGCTCTCCAGCGGCCCCTGGCACTGGGGGCCGACCTGGTGATTCACTCGGCCACCAAATACCTGGATGGGCAGGGCAGGGCAGTGGGCGGTGCGGTGGTCGGGCGTAACCAGGAACTCGAAGAGGTCTTCGGTGTGGTACGCACCTGCGGCCCCTGCCTGAGCCCCTTCAACGCCTGGATCTTCACCAAGGGGCTTGAAACCTTGAGCCTGCGCATGCGTGCCCATTGCACAAATGCGCTGGCGCTGGCTCAGTGGCTGGAGCGGCATCCGGCAGTGGAGCGGGTCTACTATAGCGGCCTTGAGCATCATCCTCAGCATGCGCTGGCATCGCGTCAACAGCAGGGATTCGGCGCGGTACTCGGTTTCGAGGTGAAGGGCGGGCGTGAAGGTGCCTGGTCGGTCATCGATGCCACGCGAATGCTCTCCATCACCGGCAACCTGGGCGACGTGAAGACAACCATCACGCATCCTGCCACCACGACTCACGGGCGTCTCTCCGAGGAGCAGAAAGCCGCGGCCGGGATCGCGGAGGGGCTGATTCGGGTGGCCGTCGGTCTGGAGAATCTCGAGGACATCCGTAGCGACCTCGCCCGGGGCCTCGACGCCCTGGTCTGAGCCGGCGGCCGGGGCGGTATCCCGGCCGGCTCCACCAGTGAATTGTCTGATGCTCAATTAGTTCCAGCTGCTTTGCGTTGCAGCATGGGATTTTTCCGAACGTTACATGCAGGTTTTTTCAGCGGACCTCCCTGTCACCCTCGGGTAAGCTTGCGAACGATTCGTTTTTTCGAACGAGGATGTCGCATGTGGCGTAACACTCGCTCCGGCTGGGGCCTGATCAGTATCGCACTGCACTGGCTCAGCGCCGTCACCATTTTCGGGCTCTTCGCGCTGGGCTGGTGGATGGTCGACCTCAGCTACTTCCACGCCTGGTACAACCTGGCGCCCTGGTGGCACCGCTCCATCGGCATGCTGCTGCTGTTCGCCACCCTGTTGCGCCTGGCGTGGCGTTTCATGCAGCCGACACCTGCCGCCCAGGGCGGTCGCTTCGAGCGTCTGGCGGCGCATCTTGGCCACACTGCCCTCTATGGGCTGTTGCTGGTGGTCATGATCAGCGGCTACCTGATCTCCACCGCCCGGGGGCGCGGGATCAGTGTCTTCGATTGGTTCGAGGTGCCGGCACTGATCAGTCGGCTGCCCAATCAGGAGTCCATCGCCGGGGAGATTCACTGGTACAGCTCCCTGGCACTGATGGTGCTGGCCGGTGGCCATGCCCTGGCGGCATTCAAGCACCACTTCCTCGATCGGCACGACACCCTGACGCGTATGCTCAACCCGTCGCGTTCACGCCGCGGTTGAGCGGTCCGTTTCGATGGCGCCACCCAGGCGTCGCCATTACCCCCGAGTCGTTTCATCCCCAAGGAGAGACCTTCATGCTGAAGAAGACAACCCTCGTTACTGCACTGACCGCCGCTGCCCTGATCCCGCTGTCCCAGGCCCAGGCCGCCGACTATGTCGTGGACACCGACGGCCAGCACGCCTTTATCCAGTTCAAGATCAACCACCTGGGCTACTCGTACATCCTCGGCAACTTCGAGTCCTTCGAAGGGCGCTTCCACTACGATGCCGATAACCTCGAGGCTTCCAGCGTCGAGATGGAAGTCGACGTCACCAGTCTCAACAGCAATCACGCAGAGCGCGACCGTCACTTCCTCAGCGATGACTTCCTGAGTGCCGGCGACTACCCGACCGCCACCTTCGTTACCACCGGCTTCACCCCCAATGGTGACAGCGAAGGCGTATTGTCCGGCGAGCTGACACTGAAAGGGGAGACCCGCGAGGTCGAGATGCCGGTCACCCTGATGGGGGAGGGAGAGGATCCCTGGGGCAACTATCGGGCCGGCTTCGAGGGCAGCACCATGCTGACGCTGGAAGACTATGGCATCGACATGAGTGACTTTCCGGAAGTGATGCACGAGCTCGAACTCTACGTGACCTTCGAAGGCGTTCGTCAGTAATTTAGCGCTACCCATCTGATCTTATGGAAAAAATATGCCCCCGAGGATCACCTCGGGGGCATTTCTTCTTCAAACGGCTCGTTCCGGGAGCTTTCAGTGAGTCTCGTTGAGCACCGCTTCGGGGAAGTGGCGTCTCAGCATGCGGTTCTGGAATTCATCCACGAAGCGGCTGTTGATGATGATGATAAACCGCTCGAAGGGGGCCGCAACATTGCACTGCCTGATGCCATCGACGCTATGAAACACTCTGTCGTCACGAAGATGAAGAATATCACCGGGATCCAGGGTGGCATCCAGTAGGGAATGCCTCCCCTCCTTGTCACGGTAGAGATGATTTTCGGCTCCGGCGACGTTCTCCCTGTTTAGAACCATGATGCTCAGCGCCTTGCAGCCATCGGCGTGAATGCCCTGGCCCTGGAGTGGATCGACACACCCTTCTCCGCGTACGCCCGTAATCTGCATCAGGATCGGCTCCCGGGGCCCGATACTCCAGAGCCTTGCCCAGGCCCGCACGAAGGCTTTGACATCCGGCCGCGATATGAACTCCCGGGTAAGAGGCGCATAGTAGCGCAGTCGGTCGGCCATGCTTTCGGCATCGTTGAAGGCGCCGCCCTGGGCCATGGGGCACTCCCCCATGTCCTCGACATCATTATTCTCGTTGAGTGTCAGCCATGACATACGCTTCCAGCGTAGATTGACGTAAGGGTCGCGGGGGAGGTCGGCGAGATAGCCTTGCCAGGCGGCCAAATCAATCCTCGAACGGACCTCGGCTCTTGCCCAGTGTCGGTGAGCCAGTGATTCGATGACGTCTCCAGGCCAGTAATCCGCCGAGGGGTGGGCGGGCATGGTCGTGTGATCAAAGCCGTGCTTGAGCGTATCAAGTTTCATGATGATTTCTCCTGTTGAGCGAAATTGCCCAGTTGTTGCCTGTTGAAAACAACAAGGCAGCAGGAGAAAAATGAGAACATTTGTTGCAAAAAGCAACGAAATGTAGTGAGAAATAGTGGCTTCGCGATAGGCTTGCCGGACCAGTGAGTGTATAACTATTAGTTGTACATATCCCATGCTGGTAAGCAAGGCAGCCTATACAAAGCTTGGCTTCGACCCTTTGCGCTGAATGAGGTTCCTCATGACTGGCCGCGAAAACCGTCGCAGACGAGGGCCGGAGTGCCCACTGGAGGAGAGCCACAAGGACCGGTGTGACATGACCGAATCCGAGCCCTCGCTCGACAGGCTTGATTCCGGCGCGTGCGAAAATGATGTGGACTTGCTGCGGCGACAGTATCTGGAAAGCGAGCACCGGTTTCGTGCCCTGCTGGAAAGCCTGCCCAAGGTGGCGGTTCAAGGCTATGACCGCGATCGGCGCGTCATCTACTGGAACGAGGCCAGTAGTCGACTCTACGGATACAGTGCCGAGGAGGCGCAAGGTCAGTTGCTGGAAGACCTGATCATTCCAGACTTCATGCGCGAGGGTGTTGTCCAGGCCCATCGAGCCTGGATCCAGAATAATATTGAAATTCCGGCGGAAGAGCTGGAGCTCCAGCACAAGAGCGGGGCACTGGTACCGGTTTTCTCCCACCACGTTATGCTGGGGGAGCATACCGACTCCCCCTTGATGTTCTGCGTAGACGTGGATCTCGCCGACCAGAAGCGAGCGCATCGTGACCTGGATTTTGCCACTCGCTTCGATAGCCTGACCCATCTCTTCAATCGCCAGACCTTCGAAAACGAGCTTGGGCTGCTGATTCAAGACTGCGAGCGTCAGGGGCATCACCTGGCACTGGTATATCTGGATATCGACCACTTCGTGGAGGTCAACGATGCGCTGGGCTACGAGCAGGGGAACTACCTGTTGATCGACCTTGCACATCGCCTGCGTCGATGCCAACGAGCAACCGACCTGATCGCTCGTGTCTCCAGCGATGAGTTTGTACTGGCCTTTCCCGGCCTGCTGAAGGAAGCGGATATCAGGCGCCTGGTGAGCAATGTCCAACGGGTCTTTCGTGCCCCCTTCGTGCTGAACGGTCGCGAACGACAGATATCAGCCTGTATCGGTGTGGCCCTCTTTCCAGACAATGGACTGACGGCGCGGGACTTGATCCGTAATGCTGATGTGGCCAAGAACCGGGCCAAGTTGGATGGTCGTGGAAGCCTGCGATACTTTCAGCAGCAGTTGCACGATGAACTGGTGCGGCAGCACGATCTTGGAACACAGCTTGACCAGGCACTGGAGAAGGGGGAGTTCTCCCTGCATTATCAGCCACAGGTATCGGCGACCAGTGGTCGGATCGAGAACCTGGAGGCGTTGCTGCGCTGGCAACCAGCGGAGGGCCCTCAGGTGGCGCCGGCCGAGTTCATTCCACTGGCCGAGCGATCTGGCCTGATCCATCGTCTGGGAGACTGGGTGATGGAGGAGGCCTGTCGTCAGCAGCAGGTCTGGAAGCGCATGAACTTCGGTGAACATCGAATCGATATCAATATCTCCGGGAGCCAGCTCATACGTCCCGGCGTCCTTGAGCGTTTCGAGTCTTGCCTGACGCGGTATGGGTTGGCGCCACAAGATATCGGTATCGAACTGACGGAAAATGTCCTGATTGACGCTGACGAGGGCGTGCTCGAGGGGCTGACACGCCTCTATCATAGAGGCGTGCGCATCGCCATCGATGACTTCGGCACCGGCTACTCATCGCTGAGCTACCTGAAGCATTTTCCAGTTACGGCCCTCAAGATCGATCGCTCCTTTATTCGTGACGCCCCGAATCAACCCAAGGATCGGGCCATCATGGAGGCTGCGATCTTTATCGGCCATCGTCTTGGCCTTGAGGTTGTCGCCGAAGGCGTCGAGAACGCTGAGCAGTTGACACTGCTCAGGGAGATGCGCTGTGACCTCATACAGGGCTATTTCTTCTACCGGCCGATGCCGGCCGAAGAAGTGGTTCGCCTACTGGCTGGCTTTGTCCCTGGCCATGAGGGGCTATCGGACTGAACGTCAGCGTGCATTGACGTAGAATACCGGCTCCCTTGCAGACTGGAGCCGCTGTGGTCGCTGCTGACAAGACTCAAGCATCCCTGGGCCTGACCCTGTGGCGCCAGACCTGGCCCATGGCCATCGGCGTGCTGGCGCTGCTCGGTTTTCAGCTGGTGGATAGTGCCTTTATTGCCCGGCTGGGCACCGCGCCGCTGGCAGCACAATCCTTCACCTTCCCGCTATCGTTCCTGGTCATCGGTGTTCAGGTCGGGCTGGGGATCGCGATTGCCGCGATGATTTCCCGCACTCTGGGGGCAGGCGAACAGGAACGCGCCCGGCGACTGGGCTTTCTGGTTCTGCTGGTGGGTACGGCCCTGATCGCACTGCTGGCGCTGCTGCTCTGGTGGGTACAGGAGCCGGTATTCGCTCGTCTGGGGGCCGATGCGGCCACGCGTGAGCTGATTCGAGCCTACTGGGCACCCCAGCTGCTGGCGGCATGGCTGGGTGCCGCGCTCTACTTTGGCTACAGTCTATTTCGCGCCCATGGCGATACGCGACTGCCCGGCAAGCTGATGGTCATCACCAGCCTAGTAAACTTGACGCTCGATCCCTTGTTGATCTTTGGTATCGGGCCCTGGGAGGGGCTGGGACTGCCCGGCGCCGCCTGGGCAACGACGCTGGCATTCAGCTGTGGCCTGCTGGTACTGGGACGTCGCCTCGTGGGTACCGACTGGTTGTCGCGTCGTGGTCTGGGAGGGGAGCTGGTTCGCTCGGCACGCCCCTTCGCCGGTATTGCGGGCCCCGCCATGATCAGCCAGTTGATGCCCCCTCTGGCAGCCATGCTGGCCATCTCGGTGGTGGCGGGTCTCGGCGAAACCACGGTAGCGGCCTGGGGGTTGGCCAGCCGTCTCGAGACGGTGTCACTGATGGTGGTTCTGGCCATGACCATGTCCCTGCCTCCCTGGCTGGGGCGCTGCTATGGCGCGGGCGACTGGGACCAGATTCACCGGCTCATGAAGCTGGCGCTCAAGGTCGTCATGGTCTGGCAACTGGGGCTCGGGGTGGTGATGGCAGGGGCAGCACCCTGGGTCGCGTTGGCGCTCTCCGGCAACCCCGAGGTGCGCGATGATCTGGCTATCCTGATCCGGTTTCTGTTGCCGAGCTATACCCTGCTCGGCGTCTGCATGCTGGTGGTCTCG
Source organism: Halomonas sp. BC04 (assembly GCF_000568385.1). NCBI lineage: Bacteria > Pseudomonadati > Pseudomonadota > Gammaproteobacteria > Oceanospirillales > Halomonadaceae > Halomonas > Halomonas sp. BC04. The sequence goes on along the minus strand of NZ_AZQX01000229.1, from coordinate 2,342 downwards.
GCGGGTAATGCCCTGGGCTGGCCACTGCGGGCCATGCTGCTTTCCTGTGCGAGACTCTTTCTCTTCTACCTGCCCTGTCTATGGCTGGGGGCGCAGCTCGGAAGCCTCACCGGTTTGGCGCTGGGAGCGGCGGCCGGTAATCTGCTGGCCGGATTGACCGCCTGGTATATGCTGCGGCGCATCCTGGGCAGTCCCCAGCGCCGCGGCAGTGGCAGGGAAGGCGTCGGGTCTGTTCGGCCGCTGCCGGAAGTCACGAGCAACGGGCCGAACTAGTTGTGTTTTCCCTTGTCAGGGGTAGGGTGGGTGGCCATTCAGCCACAGACTTGTCCATGACGAATCGGAGTAATAAATGACATTAGTCAAGCTTGTAGCAACGGCCCTTGTGACACTGGGTATGGCATCACCGGCCATGGCACAGCAGTCCATGCAGGCACCGCCGCAACAAGGTGACCAGGTTGATCAGCTCAATGAATTGCTGGATCTGGACGATGGCCAGCAGCAGGAAATTCGTGGACTTCTGGATGACGCCCAACAGCGTCTGCAGCCCAAGGAGCAAGAGGCTCAGGCCCTTCAGACTCGGCTGGGCGACCACATCGTCCCGAATTTCGATGAGTCAGCGATTCGTCAGGATGCAACAAGGCTGGGTGAGCTGACCGGTGAGCTCGCCGCCGAGACGACCCTGCTGCAGGCCAGGGTGGAAGCCGTCTTCACCGAAGAGCAGCGCAATCAGCTGGAAGAGGTGATGGCACAGCAGCAGCAGCAGATGAACCAGATGCAGGAGCAGATGCAGCAGCAGCAAGCTCCGCCCGCGCAGTAATAAAGCCGCCTGACCGATGGGCGCAATCGCTGATGGGTCTTCTATGGGCGCCACCGGGCCGTGAGCCTGGTGGCGTCCTGCCGTCAGGCGCCCGGCGGAGGCTGCCCACGTCAGTGGTATTCGCCAGCACCGGCAACCCCGCCGGGAGTCCTTCGGCCTCCCATCGCGAGCTGAAGCTACTCCTACAAGGTGGCAATTGTCTGATAAGGCTGGAAAAACAGCTGTAGGAGCGCTGCTCCGCATCGCGACTGGCGCCGTCAGGCGCCTTGGCGGAGGCTGTCATGGCCGGCGACGATCATCAGCGCCAGTGACACCGCCCGCTTCACGCCGGTCTGCGATGAACCCGAAAAAAGGCCCTGCCGGGTAAACCCGGCAGGGCCTTTTCGGTGGTTGAGCGGGCGACAGGCCTAGTCGGCAGCGGGAGGCGTGGCGGGTGTCGGTCGTGGAGCAGCAAGGCGCTCCTGTTGCCAGGCGAAGTAGAGGAAGAGCACCCCCATGCCCAGATAGCCCAGGGTGTAGTCGGAGGCCGCATTGAAGGCCAGTTCGGGTGCATGCATCAGGCCCACGAAGGAGAACCCCGCTGCGATGGCGGCAAACACGGCGGCACGACGGAACTGGTGGTCGATCACCGATACGGTCATCGCGCCGATGAAGATGGCCATGAACATGGCGCCCTGGCCCATGGCGACGATACCTCCCGAAATATCGGCAACCACATCGCCGGCCCCACGATTGAAGCGTGTCATGACGTAATTGGCGAAGTAAGGCAGCATGGCCAGTGCAATGGCGGGGTAATAGCGCGTATCGTTGCTCTGAAAGGCGGTGGCGATCATCGACATCCCGACGAACACCAGGATCGGTGCCACCACCGATACGGGAATGATGGCGGCCAAGGCCGCAATCAGGCCGAACATGGTGGCAATGGCATAGACGGCACCGTTGAGAATGCTGTAGCCGCGACCGGCCCCCATCCACTTGGCGCCTACCGTGGCGATGTAGACGGTGGTGGGAAAGACACCGCCGAACAGCGCACCGATCATGGTGCCGGCACCGTCCACGGCCTGGCATTCGCGGACGTCATACTTGTCACCGGCGGCTTCCATGGCCTCGACGTTGTTCATGGTTTCAATCGCATTGTAGAGGGTGATCGGCAAGACCACCGTCAGCACCGCCAGCATACCGGTGAACAACAGGCCCAGGCCCTCGAGCCAGGCCAGGTTGGGCAGCAGCGGGTAGAAGCCAGATGGGTGAAGGCATCGCTGAAGCGCTCACCGCCGGCATCGCCGATCAGGTAGGCCATGGCGGTACCGATCACGATGGCAAAGAGCGAGGTGGGAATCCGGAATGGCATGGATACCCTGGCGACCAGGCCGATGATGATGATGGCCAGCACCAGCAGGCCGACGATCGGCATCTCCAGGGTCTTGAACAGCATCTCGCCGGCGATGAAGGTGAGTGCGACACCGGCCACGGCCCCGAGCATGGCGGCACGAGGCAGGTGGTACTGCACCCAGCGTCCCACCAG